>DAOLNV010000029.1:0-25376 GCA_035416745.1 Candidatus Hydrogenedentota bacterium
CGACTCTAAACACACCGGCCAGCGCCAAATGTATTTGCTCGATGTGAGCAGCGTTGTCCTGGCGACGGAATAAGACATCCTCGCTGTGGCATGACGTCGCTGTGGCGTGGTCTCCCGGCCATGCCACAGCAGACGCGGAGACTTTCGGCCGCAGGCGTGGCGCGGTCGGGAGACCGCGCCACAGCAGACGCCACAGCGGAGCGTTTTGACGCGTTAATCGCCTCCTGTTATGGTCTGAGCTCTACCACGCGCAACAGTTGCCCGGCACCGGGTTGCAGGAGATATCACATGTTGTCTCTCGCCGTTCTTGCCGCTTTCACACTGGGCGCAGTCGACCAGGAACTGGTTGTTGAGCGCGCCGGCACAACCGTCACGGTAACAGGCGCGCATTTCGGGTTGACCGTGGACGCGTCGAAGGGCGGCGAGATGACCTCGCTCCGGCTGCACGACGGCGCGGCTTGGCATGACGTGCTCGAGGGCACGTTCCCCGCCCTTCGGTTCCAGGACGGCGAATCCGAGTGGAAACTGGCGCTCGATATGCGCAAGGGCGAGATCCGGCAGGTCGAGCGCGAGGGCAGGGCGGTGCGTATCCATACCTGCGCTGTGCTGCGGCGCGAAGACGGCACGGGCTCGCCCTGGGGAGTCGATCTGCGCTACGAGATTCATCCCGAGGGAGCGGTGTTCATCGACATGGAATGCAGGCTGGTAAGCGTCCCGTTCACGTTGTCGGAGGCGACCGCGTCGTTTGCGGTGCGTCCGGAAATCGCCGCCTGTCCCAGGTACCGCGACCAGCAGGTGGGCAAACAGGAAATGCCGCTGAAATCGTTCCGGGCGGCCTTCGGCGCGAATCCCGCCAAGAGTTTCACCAACGAGCTCGAGGTCATTGTCGAAGACAACCACCCCATTTCGGGTGCCGTGGCCTACGAATCGGACAAGGGCCGCGCCACGTGGGTTCTCGGGCGCAACGGCGGGACCCTCGAACCGGGGTTTCAGTACCGAAACCGGTTTGCCATCGGCCTGGGAGCGGCGGTCACGAAAAAACCCGGAAGCAACGTCATCGGCCAGCGCGTCTACCACGTAGTGAACTGGCTGGACCTCGAAAACTGGTATCCGGCGAACGAGCACATCGACGCCATGGTCGAGAACTACGCGACGATCATGATTCTGCATCACGAATACCTGTTGCAGCGCGGCAGCAACGGCTACCCCCACGCAGAGTATCGCGTGGCGCGCGATCACGACGCCATGGTGCGGACCATCGACTACGCGCACGCGAAAGGCCTGCGCGTGGGCCTCTACATGCGCGGCATCGAGTGGTACGCCCTCGAGACTGGCTTCTTCGAGAAGTATTGCAGGAAAAACTGGGACGGCATCTATCTCGATTGGCACGGACCCTTCGCCGTGGCCTGGCACGAGAGTCAGTACAAGCCCGAACCCTTCCTCGGCGACCGGCATTTCTCGGAAGACGGTCTGTACACCCCCGCCAGAGCGTATTTCCTGATGACGCGGCGGCTGCGCGAGATGGTCGGGCCGGACGGTTTCCTCATCGGCCACCAGGGGTCGTTCAATTCGGGTACGTTCGCCAATCTGTGCTTCGACGCGTACCTTCCCGGGGAAGCGGGCTCGGACCGCCGCATGTTCTCCGATCGCGACGAGGCCGTCTACAAGGGTATGCTCGCAAGCAGCGTGTGCATGCCCTGGACCCTCGACCTGCCGGACTACCAGAACGCCGAGGGCGCCGCCAAAATGGCCATATGGGGGTTCTATCCACACCTGGTCACGGGAATCGTGGCCCGTCACGGCAAGGAAATCACGTATCCCATCGATCCCAACGACGAACTCTACCGCTTCGTGCTCCCCTATTGGCGCTTGCTGGCGAAGATCGATGTCGAGAAGGCGGAGGTATTCAATACGCCCTCGGTAAACGTCGCCGCCCTGGAGAGTTCCAATCCTGAGGTCGAAGCGCTCATATACAAGGAATCGGCGGACCGGTACCTGGTGGTCGCTGGAAACCTCGGCACGGAGCCGGCCAGCGCGGTATTGACGCTGAACGCCGACGTTCTCGGCATGACGAGCGACTACGCCGCGGTCCGCATCGACGCCGCAACCGGCAACGAAACGCCCTGCGACTACGAAAAGGACACGCTGCGCACCTCCAGCCTGCCCCAATGGGGCATTGAGGGCTATTTGCTCACAAGACAATAAGCGCCCGTGCTCAGGGCGGTGCGATGAACGGCGCGCCGCTCTGGATAGGTATGCCCGCCGGTATGATGAGCCTCTGGACGCCGGTGACAAGGTTGTCGCCCACCACGAGCGTACCCGCATCTCCCGTGAATTCCACAACCTGCTTCATAGTGTTGGGGCTCTGCGTATCGGAAATGATGTTGCCCGTAATAACCGAATCGGACAGGTTCTCGAAATACAGCGCGGAATAGGCCCCGGCTTTTTCCTGGGACGGGTTGAGGATCGAATTGCCAACCAGGATGATCCGCTTGTTGTCTTTGCCCTTGATGGTGACAGCCGTCTGGTGCAGGCGCGTGAAGGTGTTGCCGGTGATGGTGACGTCCGGGGCGCTTTCGAGCACGATCCCGCAGGCCGGATCGAGCTTGTGCCTTTTGCTCGGGTCGTAGGGGTAGCGGCAGAACGTGTTGCCGGTAATAGTGAGTTCGCCCGCGCCGTTGAGCGCATGGACCCCCGGCTGCGCCATGAGCACGATGTTGTTGGCGCTGACCGTGATATCGCGCACGTTGTCGAGCCGGACCCCCTCGCCCTGGCAGTGGGCCAGAGTATTGGCGCTGACCGTGTCGCCGTAGCACTCGCGCGCGAGCACCACGGCGTGCCCGGCGCATTCCTCGATCATGTTGGCGGAAACGAGCGAACCGTACGTGTTCTCGATCACAACGCCGTTGCCGAGGTGGTCGTCAAGGTTGTTGCCGGTCAAGGTGAGGTTGAAGCTGTCGATGCAGCGGACCGCATCTTTGTTTTCTTCGAACTGGTTGGCCGATACCACGATGTCGTGGCAGGCGGCCAGATTGAGGCCGGTGTGCTTGTTGTAGTTGATGAGGCAATCGCTGATGCGGGGGTCCTCGTAGCAATTATCGAGAAAGATCCCGTACGTCCCGTTGTGTTCGGCGGCCACGCGGCTGATGAGGAGTTCGTCGACGGATTTGGCGTAGATGCCGGGGCCGCTCTTGGGATTGCCGGTGACCCGCAAGTCGCAGAGCTGTACGCGCCAGATCGACTTGACGCCCTCGGGCGCGCGGACGTCGATGCCCGCGAGACCGCCTTCGTTCTTGTTGACGATGTGGGTGCTCGTGCCGGACCCGCGCACCATCACGTCGCCGGCGCGAATGCGTAACGGCTCCGTAATCTCGTAGCGCCCCGGCGGAATGGTCACGACCCCTCCCGAAGCGGGCAGGGCCTGGAACGCCGCCTGGAGCGAGTTGAACCCGGCCGCGTCGATGAGTTTGGCGCCTTCGGCCCCCGGCTGGAATTGCTCGTTCTTGGTCGGATCGCCCGCCCAGGAGCGAGGACACACCGCACACGCCAGGCAAGCCGCAACAACACACGTGAGAAACCGCCCCCTGAATCCGGTCATGAGTGGAATCCTCCTTGCTTGAGCCGCTGCAACCCTATTCCCAGGACGGTACCAGCATAGCCACGGATGTGCCGGAGGGCAATAGGGTTCAGGGCCCCACATTGGAGGATAAACGAAGGATCACGACTGGAGCAGGGAGCACGGCGGAAACCCGGGAATGGGGCATGGCGAGGGGCTGGTCTATTCAAAACGCTTTTTGCCGCTGCCGCCAATCGGATAGAATAGACCGACCCTGAAGGGAATCATCGAGGACACACGGTACCGCGAGAGCGGAAGGAGAGGGGCGTGCTATCCATAGCAATACGCGGCATTGCCGGGTCCATATTCCTGGGACTCGGGCTGATTGGGCTGTTTTCACCTGGTACGACGCGAGGGATAGTCAGCGCCTTCGTCGAGAAGGCCCCCGTGCGCATACTCGGGCTGTTCTTGATGGCCCTGGGGGCTGGAATATTCCGGGTGGCAGACCAATTGTACGTACCCATCGTGGGGAAAGTGATTGGTGTGACGCTGTTCATGATCGGAGGCGTCCATATGTTCGTGCCGGAATTCGCCATCATACTCAACGAATGGTGGGTGGCCCGAAAGATGGCGTGGGAGCGGCTGGTCAGCCTCGTCTATATCGGAATCGCCGTTCTGTTCTTCATGCCCCAGGGGGCCACGTTGATGCCCCCGCCGTCGCCACAGGCGCCGTCTGAGATCCAGGCGCCAACCGAAGCACCTCCCTCTCAGAACGAGGCACACAACTCCACCCCCGCGGAGGAATAATTTCGAGCCCCCTACCGCGAGCGCCCGTACTGCGCTTCCGGGAAGTCCGTCACATCCAGAAAGGCAACCTGGACGACGGGAATATTGTCGTACTCGATGGCGCTGGTGCATACAAGCAGCCGGCGGACAACCCCGTCCTTGCGGATGAGGCGCATGTGGAATAACGGGGGCAGGTCTTCGCCGCACTGGCGCCGCTGGATGCGGTCCATAATCAGGGCGTGGTCTGCCGGGACGATCAGCGCGAAGACCTTATCCGGCGTCAGTGCCAGTAACTCGGTCTCCGAGTATCCCGAGATAGCCACCGCCCGGGCATTGACGAATACAACCTTCCCATTTCGTATCAGGGCAAGCCCCTGCAGGGAATTCTCCACGAGCGTTTGGTAGGCGTTTTCCGCCTGGCGCTGCTCGGTGATGTCGTAGGAAATCACCCCCAACAGGCGCTGGCGGCTTTCTGCCTCGAGGGGAAATTTCCAGGTTCGCATGATCCGCGTGCGCCCCTGTTTGTCGACTAGAGGTTCCTCGATGACCAGCGGGCCTTTCGCAAGGGCGGTTTGGTCGTCAGCGAGCGATCTTTCAGCAACTTCACGGGCCATGTATTCGTCCGCGCGTTTTCCTATCCAGTTATCGGCATCGAACCACTCCCGCATCATGCGGTTTGCAAACACGAGGCGGCTTTCCTCGTCTCTTATAGACATCACTCCGGGAAAATTGTCCGCGAAATTCAGGAACATGGTGTGCGCGCGTTCCATGGCTTCCTGCGCCTTCTTCTGCTCCGTGATGTCAATATGGACAACCACGGTCCCCTCGCGGTTGCCCTCGGCGTCGAGCAACTGGGCAGTGTGCCCAACGAATGTGCGGCCGGCAGGTTCGAAACGCTGCTCAATAGAGAATTCTTCACCCGCCAATGCCCGCTCGAGCCATGCCCTCATGCCGGGAGGGCCGCCGAGGAACTCGAACACGTGCTTTCCGACGACCTTTTGCGGGTCAATGGCGAAACCTTCCAGCCCCCGGCCTTCGAAGAAGGTGCAGATGCCGTTCAAATCAGCGGCGAGCAGGATCACCGGCGCGGCCTGAAGCACCTTTTCCAGATGCTGGTTCTTGCGCTGCAGCTCTACCTCGGCGCGTTTACGTCTCTCGATGTCATGGACCGAGCCCACAACAGCCTCGACCGAGCCGTGGTCGTCCAGAACAAGCATCATGGAATCGCTCACCCAATGATAGGCGCCATCCTTGAAACGGAGGCGCAGTTCAACGGTGAGGTTTGCGGTATGGCCCTTGGCGTTTTCCACGGCCTCTCTCATCGCCGCCTGAAGCCGCAGGAAGTCCCCGGGATGGATTTCTTTGGCGAAGTCGCCTAGCCCTCTGTTGATGAACTCCTCATATGAATAGCCATTGAATTCTTCGACGTGGGGGCTGACGTAGTCGTAGCGGTTTTCGCGCATGTTAAACCGGTACAAGACGTGGCGCGCAGCTTCAAGGGCCTCGGTGAAACGGCGTTCCCCCTCGCGAATCTTCTGCTCGGCCGCCAGACGCTTGGAGATGTCGCGTGATACCCCGTACAAGGCCGGTTCGCCATTCCAGAGCCCAAAGTTGAGCCTGGTCTCGACGGGGATGAGCTCCCCGCTTGCGGTCTGGAGCGTGGACTCGCCTGGGGCTCGGTCACCCGCAAGCACTTCCTCGAAAAGCTTTTGAACTTCCCTGCGGCGCTCCGAAGGATGGAGCATCGCGAAGGAGGAGCCGATGAGCTGGTCTTCCGGATAGCCCATGCGTTCGATTATGGCTGTATTGACCTTCAGGATCTGGCCGTCGAGAGACAGCACAAAGACGAAATCTTCGACGCAGTTGAAGAATTCCTGAAGGTTCCGCCGACTGTCTTCGAGGGCTCTTTCGGCCTCCTTCCGTTCCGTAACGTCGATGCTGACGATCTGAACCGCCGGCCGCCCTTCGAACTGCGTGAGGCTTACATAGCTTTCAAAGTGCCGCACACCGCCGTCACGCCGGACGGCTCGATAGGCCAAAGGCTGGATGGGGAACTCGCCGTTGATGGCGGCCGTATAGGCCTCCATGCTCATCTCCCGGTCTTCAGGATGGAAAAAAGTCTCTATCGTCTCAACGACCGACAGGCCGATCATCTCGTCCACCCGACAGCCCAGCATCTCGGCTAGAGCAGGATTGGCGTATACCACTCGATTGTCTTGAAAAAGCGAAAAACCCTGGCGCGAATTCTCAATAAGCACGCGGTGGGCTTCCTGCAACCGCCTCAGGTCGGTGATGTCATAGTCCGCGAAGACAACATGGCTGACGCTGCCATCCTGGTTCTTGAGCGGCGCGGCATTCACGAGATGGTGTCGCGGGATCCCATCTGGCCCAAGGGTAAGTATCGCGTGTTCGGCCACGCTCTTGCCCGTATCCCGCACCCGGAAGAACAGGTCTTTCTCCGGGGGGATGGGCCGGCCATTGGCGTCGCGCAGGTCCCACTCGCTCGCCAGGCACGAACGGCCGGCGAGGTCGTTCACAGACCGTCCCGCCAGTTCCTCCGCGCGGGGATTCGCGAAAACGATCGTGCCCTCGCGGTCCGCGACGATCAGGCCGGCTGCCGTGGTGTCGAGAATGCCGCGCAAGAACTCGGCGTTCTTGCGCATGACCTCCTCGGCCCGGCGCCTGCGAGCCTCTTCGGATTCCAACTCGGCAATCCGGCGGCGTGCCGCCTTGAGTTCGGCCGCAAGATCGGCATTGCGCTTGTAAAGGTCGGTCACACCGTGCCTTTCGGAGCCGCATAGTGCATCGGGATGCACTAGGGCGCCACCCTCCTCTCCGCAAATCCTCCTATTCTTGATTATATATCGTGGAATTTCGGGGACACAATACTCAATTCTGAGTATGAATCCGGAAGACTTCTATGGCGGATAGGGTGCTCGAAATTCCAATTGAGTATTGTGTCCCCGAAATCCTCACTTGTGATTCGGCCGGGATTCGTAGGATACTTTGAGCTTTCGAACCAACTTTGCAACGTGAAGAGTGAGGTGTCCCATGAAAACCAGCCGCCGATCATTTCTCAAGAAGGCATCTGTTCTTTCCTCCCTGCCTTTTATACTGCCCTCGCGCATATGGTGCGCCGAAACCCAGCCGAACGACCGGCTCGTGATGGGTTTCATCGGGATGGGCAAACAGGGCCGGGGCCTGCTCGACGCCTTCCTGAACCGCAAGGCGTGCCGTGTGGTGGCCGTGTGCGACGTCGATACGACACGCAGGACTGCCGCCCAGCAGCAGGTCAATGCGTATTACACCCAGCATACCGATGCCGGCTCGCCCGACTGCGCCGCGTACAACGACTTCCGGGAACTGACCGGGCGGCAAGACATCAATGCGGTGTGCATTGCCACTCCCGATCATTGGCACACCATTCCCGCCATCGCCGCTCTCGAATCGGGCAAGGATGTTTATTGCGAGAAGCCCCTCACGCACAACATCCACGAGGCCATCGCGCTGATGGACGCGGTCAGCGCCAACAAACGGGTGCTCCAGACCGGGTCGATGCAGCGTTCAATGAAGGAATTCCGCGTGGCCTGCGAACTGGTCCGCAACGGCGCCATTGGCGCCATAGAGCGCGTGGAGTGCAGTTTCGGCCCTCCGGGAGTCCCCTGCGACCTGCCGGAAGAGGAGATGGAACCCGGCCTCGACTGGAACATGTGGGTCGGCCCCGCGCCGATGCGCCCGTACAACTCGGTGCTGAGCCCGCGCGGCGTCCACGATCACTACCCGGATTGGCGCAGCTACAGGGAGTTTGGAGGCGGCATGGTGTGCGACTGGGGCGCCCATCACCTCGATATCGCCCAATGGGGACTGGGAATGGATGACAGCGGCCCCGCCGAGGTTCATCCGCCCGAGGATCCGGCGGCGCAACGCGGGGCTGTTCTCCAGTACGCCAACGGCGTCCGCGTCATCCACGTCGACGGTTTCGGCGCGGACTTCTTCGGCAGCGAGGGTGAAATCAAGGTCAACCGCGGCAAATTCGAGTTCTATCGCGACGGCAAGCGCGTGGCGGGGTTCGTCGACCGCGAAAGCGGCGGCTCGCTCGAATCGACCCTCCAACAGGTCGAAAACGAGTACTTGCGCGACGCCAAGATCAAACTCTACCAGAGCTACGACCATGTTCAGGACTTTCTGGACTGCGTCAAGGCGCGCACCAAACCCGTCACCAGCGAAATAGTCGGCGGCCGCAGCGCCATATGCTGCCATCTGATGAACCAGGCGTATTACCACCACGCGGTGATCGAGTGGCTGCCCGAACGCATGCAGTTTGCCCCTGGAAGCGGCGACCCCGCGTGGCTGACCCGCGACTACCGCGAACCCTGGAACGTATAACGATTCCCCATGAACCGTGACCGGCCCGGTTCCCGCGAATGGGACCGGGCCGGCCCTCTACTCTTATATCCCGCCTGCGGGACCTCCCGGCGGGTGCCGGTGACCTTCGCCATCTTCTGGTCTATACTAGCCGTACCGTGGCGATTCGCGTCTCGGGTACGAAAGGAGAGACCGATGGCTTCCCGTATTCCGAAACACCGTAGACGGCGGCACAAGCATGCCGTGGGGGCGCCCCCCGGAACGTTGAAAACGGACCCGAATGGCCTCAAGCCGGCGCTCCATTTGATAGCGTACGGGCCCAGCGATTTCACAGAGATCGACAACCCTGACCTGAGCACGATCCAGCAGCTTCAGGAAAAATGGCCCGTGGTCTGGCTCAATGTGGATGGACTGGGCGACATACAGGTTCTCAGCGAGTTGGGCCGCATATTCGACATCCACCGGCTCGCACTCGAGGACCTCCTCACCATGAACCAGCGCGCCAAGATCGAGGACTACGACAAGAAGCTGTTCGTGGTGATGCGCATGCTCGAACCGGGCCAGGAGGTCAATACCGAACAGCTGAGCATCTTCCTGGGCGAAGGCGTCGTGGTGACGTTTCAGGAACATCCGGGCGACTGCCTCGACCCCGTCCGGAAACGCATTCGAGAAGGGTTGGGCCGCGTGCGGAACATGGGCGCTGACTATCTCGCGTACTGCATTATCGATGCTGTCGTTGACGCCTATTTCCCGTTCCTGGACGAGGTCAGCGAGAGACTCGAGGTTTTGGAAGACGACGCGCTGTACCGGCCCAGTCCCCAGATCGCCGCGCGCATTCACGAAACCAAACGCGATTTGCTGGCGCTGCGCCGGGCCATGGCGCCGATGCGCGAGGCCTTGGGTCTACTGATGCAAGGCAGAACCGGTCACATCACGGAATCCACGCGAATCTACCTCCGGGACTGCTACGATCACTGCATCATGCTGCTCGAGATGATGGAATCGTACCGCGAACTCGTGGGGAGCCTGCTCGAAGTTTATCTGTCGAGCACAAGCAACCGCCTGAACGAGATCATGAAAGTGCTCACCCTCATCTCGAGCATCTTCATCCCGCTGAGCTTCCTCACGGGCCTGTACGGGATGAACTTCGATCGCCAGGCATCCCCCTGGAACATGCCCGAACTGCGCGCGCGATTTGGATATCCCGTCTTCCTGGCCTTTGTCCTGGCCATCGGCATCTTCCAGCTCGTGCTGTATTGGCGGCGCGGATGGTTCAGCAAAGTCATCCGGGGGCCCGTCGCGCCGCCGTCCCGCCGCGACGAAGACGCACAGTGAAATGTGAATGGAGGAATTCATGGCGTCCTTGTATTTGGTGCCCACGCCGATCGGCAACCTCGAGGACATGACGTTCCGCGCCGTGCGCGTGTTGCGCGAGACCGAAGCCTTGGCTTGCGAAGATACCCGCCGCACGCGCGTGCTCCTCGAACACTACGGCATTCCCAAACCCAAGACCGTGTTTTCGTATCACGAGCACAATGAACAGGCTGCGGGCAAGCGCATCCTCGGCTTGCTCGATGCCGGCGTGCCGGTCGCGGTGTGCACGAACGCGGGATACCCCGGCGTGAGCGACCCCGGTTTCCGCATCGCGTCAGACGCGATCGAGGCGGGGCACGAGGTCATCGCGCTGCCCGGGGCAAGCTCGGTTCACGTTGCCCTCGTGCAATCGGGATTGCCCACCTCGAGTTATGTGTTCAAAGGTTTTCCGCCCCGCAAGAGCGGCGCGCGGCGCCGTTTCCTCGCCCTCGAGCGCGACCATCCCCACACCCTGGTGCTGTATGAATCGCCCTACCGCATCGGCGCGCTCCTCGCCGATGCGCTCGAAGAACTCGGCAACCGCCGGGCCGCTGTATGCATCGAACTCACGAAGATGTTTGAAGACGTCAAGCGCGGCGGCCTCGCCGAGCTCGCGAAGACCTTCGAGAACGCCAAAGTCAAAGGCGAGATCACCGTGGTCATCGCCGGCAACAATCCCAAGTTCCTCCGCAGCGCCGCTACGCAAGACGGTACGCACGAGCACGCGTGAGGCGCCCGGCGCGGGGCGTGCGGCAGGGTTACCGGCGAGTGCTTTCGTACCACGCACGCGCCTTTCCGGCTTGCGCGATCGCGTCCATGTGGATGTTGCGGAATTCTTCCTGGGTGGGACGCCACGGTGTCTGCATGAACCCGAAGAGGCGGTCAGGACCGATGACCTGCGTGCAGTGCTCCACGGTTCTCTGCAGGTTTTGAGTCTGCCCGGCGAAATTACTGGCGGTGGGCACCTGGTCGTACCCGTGTCTTTCCAATTGAGCGTAGGCCTTTACCATGAGGTCTTCCGGCTCGAAGTCATCGTTGTAGTACCAATTGCTCTGCAGCACCGACGCCGGCATGTTTGCGAAGAAATCCTCGGGATGTTCCCACAGGTAGTCCGACCAGACCCACGGGCGCGAGCCGCCGTCCTGCGCGGCATCGATGAGCAGGTTCAGGTCGTGCCACCACAGGTCGTACTGGCGGACCACCGAGTAGCGAAGCAGGCGCTGGTTGCCAGCGGTTTCCTCATCCATGCCAAGATGGAAAAAGGCCGGCGTGTCAAACAATTCGATGACTTCCGCGATGAGTTCGGCGCACACCGTGTAATACGTGGGAGTGGAGAGCATGCGGTCATACGGATGCAGCCAGAAATCGTGGCATGCCGAGAAATTCAGCTTGGGAATGGGTTCGAGTCCCAGTTCGCGGCATTTGGCGAGCTCCTCGCGCAAGCGGCCGGTCGACCAGGCGTTCTTGAGGGCGATTTCGGGATGCGACCTGTACTGGACCCCGTTTCCGAGGTCGAGAACGATCATGTTCATGCCCGCCGCGCGCATTTTAGCGAGGATATCGTTCCAGAGCGCATCGTCAACGCGCAGATAGGGCTTGGCTTCGTAATATTTCCGCTCGGCGTCGGGCGGGAGTTCGCGATCCCACCACATTTCGAAGCTGATGTGGACCAGATTGGCCCAGAAAAGGTCTTTTTTGGCTGTTGCAGGCCCCATGCCGCTCCCCTTATCCGTTCAGCCGCTTTGTTGAACACGGTGCGCAAGCGGTCTTGCCCATACCCATGGTAGGCCACGCATCCGAAGCCGTGCAAGTTGGAAAGGGAGCGGAATCCGGACCGCCGGTCTTGTTATACTCTTTGTGCCGTATGCGCTCGCCGGGACGCGGCGGGTGCAGGCAGGAGGTGGTACGTGCCCAGAATACTTGTAGTCGGCAGCGCCAACATCGACCTCGTGACCCGCGTAAAGCGTGTGCCGAAACCCGGGGAAACGGTAATTGGCCTGTCGTTCGACACCGTGCCCGGCGGCAAGGGCGCCAATCAGGCCACGGCGGCGGCCCGGCTCGGCGCCGAGACATGGTTTGCCGGATGCGTCGGCAACGATCCGTTCGGCGAGATGCAGCGGCGCAATCTGTCCGCCGAGGGCATTGATCTCACGTATTTGAAAGTCCATCCAACAGAGCCCACGGGTACGGCGGTCATTCTCGTGGCCGGCCAGGGGCAGAACTCGATCGTGGTCACGCCGGCCGCGAATATGGGCATCACAGCCGACGATATTGCCGGCATGAAAGGCCTTTTCGAGAACACCGACGCCGTGCTGATGCAGTTGGAAATCCCGATGGCAACCGTCGAGGCGGTCCTGGACATGGCCCGCCGACACAGTGTGCTCTCAATAGTCGACGCGGGCCCCGCCCAACAGGTGCCCGACGCGATCATCGAGAAAGCCGAGATCTTCTCGCCCAACGAGACCGAGGCCGAGGCTATCATCGGTCTCCAGATCCGCTCGGTCGACGATGCGCGCGAAGCCGGCAGAGAACTCCTCGAACGCGGCGCGCGGCGCGCCGTGCTCAAGCTCGGGGCGATGGGCGCGTTGTACATCGACCACAAGGAGTGGATCCACGTGCCGGCCTTTTCGATCAAGGCGGTGGACACCACGGCGGCGGGAGACGCGTTCACCGCCGCCCTGGCATTGTGCTGGGAAGTGCGGCGTCCGGGCGACGCGCTCGAGTTTGCCAACGCGGCCGGCGCCCTGGCCGCCATGGTCGCGGGCGCCCAGCCGAGCATGCCCACCCGGGCGGCCGTCGAAGCGTTTCTGAAAGAACGAGGATGATTATCCGTGAAACAAGAGCTGTTGTATTCCGCATCGGTCATGTGCGCCAACCTGGCGCGTCTCGAGGATGACCTGGTCGCTCTCGAGGGCGCGGGCTGCGATGAAATCCATTTTGACGTGATGGACGGTTTGTTTGTCCCCAATTTCACGCTTGGTTTCGATTTGATCAAGGCGGCGCGCTCGAGCTGCGGGTTGCCGTGCAGCGCGCACCTCATGATCTCGCGGCCGGAGAAGTACATCGAACGGTTTGTCGAGGCGGGATGCGGCAGCGTGACCGTTCACGTTGAAGCCTGCATTCACGCCCACCGCGTGTTGAACCAGATCCGCGACGCCGGGGCGTCGCCGGGCATCGCCGTCAACCCCGCAACGGCCTTGACCAAGCTGGATTACCTGTTGGACAGCGCGGACCGCGTACTGGTGATGACGGTCGATCCCGGATATGCGGGCCAGACCATCATCCGGGGCGCTTTCGAGCGGGTCCGCATCCTCAACGAGAATATCCGTTACCGAAAGCTCAAGGTGCGCATCGAGGTCGACGGCAACATCAATGTCCCTAACGCGGCGCTATTGGCCAACGCGGGCGCGTCGATCCTGGACTGCGGCACGTCGAGCATTTTCGATGGCAGGAATCCCGGCGAGGCGCTGGCGGATTTCAGGGAGAAGGTCGCGGCCCAGCGTAAGATAGTTTGAGACTCGCGACGGCGGCGGCGCGCGGTCCAGCGAAGCGTTCTTCCCTGAAAACCGGCGCGCGATACATGATATGCTGGAAGAACCGGGGCTGAGGGCTGCGGTGCAAGGGTGTGCCCGCCGCCCGGGCGCGGTTAACGCCGGCGGGCGGACAGGGGGTACGAGAATGGCACATTCACGCAGGATTTCGCGCCGCTCGATGCTGAAACGCTGCGCATGGGGACTGGGAGCGGCCGCTGCAGCTCCGTATATCGTCCCGGCGTCCGCGCGCGGCGCTGACGGAACGGTGGCGCCGGGCGGGCGCATCGTAATGGCCGGCATCGGCATCGGCGGCCAGGGCCGTCATGACCTCATCAATTTCATGACTCACGACGACGTGCAGTTCGTGGCCGTGTGTGACGTCGATGCCCAGCGCCTCGACGTCGCCAGGAAGATCGTCAACGAGCGCTATGGCAACGAGGACTGCGCCACCTGCCGGGATTTTCGCGAAGTTCTCGCCCGGGACGATATCGACGCGGTGCTCATCGCCACGCCCGATCACTGGCACGCGCTCCTCGCGCTCGCGGCGGTCCGGGCTGGCAAGGACGTCTATTGCGAGAAGCCCATATCCGTCACCATCGCGGAGGGCCGCGCTGTCGCGGAGGCGGTCAAACGTTACGGGGCGGTCTACCAGACAGGCACGCAGCGGCGCTGCATCCCCGCGTTTGCCTATCCCGTGCAGGTCGCCCGGAGCGGGCGCCTCGGGCGGATCCACACCGTGCATACGTATCTGGGGGCGGGACCTTCGTGCGGCGCTGAACCGCCCCAGCCGGTCCCCGAAGGGTTCGACTATGACATGTGGCTGGGCCCGGCGCCCGCGGAACCTTACACGCCCAAGCGCTGCCATGGCTCGTTCCGCTGGATATACGATTATTCGGGCGGGAAGCTGACCGATATCGGCGCCCATTTCAACGACCTCGCGCAATGGGGTATTGATATGGAGTCGACAGGGCCCATCGCGTATGACGGACACGCGACCTTTCCCGAGGACGGGCTCTGGGACACCCCCATGTATTACTCGGTGGTCTGCCGCTACGCGAACGGCATCCGGCTGATCATGCACGATGTCGAGCCGCGCGCGGTGAGGTTCGAGGGCGAAAATGGATGGATTAGCGTGGATGATTCGGGCCTGGTGCTCGCGGACCCCGCCTCCCTGCTCGAGGGCGCGACCTTCAAACAGCAACAATACGACGTCATGTACGGCCATCAGCGCAATTTCCTCGATTGCGTCAAGACGCGGGGGCTGCCTATCGCCAACGCCGAGGTGGCCCACCGCTCGACAACCGTGTGCCACGCGGGCAACATCTGTCTGCGCCTGGGACGCAGACTCGCCTGGGACCCGGTTCAGGAACGGTTTGTGAACGATGACGAGGCCAACCGCATGCTCTCTCGGGCCATGCGCGCGCCTTGGCAACTGTAGCGTTGACCAGAAATGGGGGATACAGCAATGGTGATTCGATTGGGTGCACTGATTGCGGTGCTGGCCTCGTGCGCAGGCGCCGCGTTTGCCCAGACGCCCGCCGAAGCGGCGGAGAAAGTGGCGGCTATCGCGGGATACGACCGCAGCCAAAGCCGCGCACCGCTCACCGAGATCGAGGAACTCGTCCGGGAATCGAAAGGCAACGCTGAATTGCGGAAGGCCATCGGCGACGCGCTCGCGAAGGTTCTCGCGTCCAACGCCACGAAGGACGCGAAACTGTTTGCATGCCGCCAACTGTGGCTGCTGGGGCCGAAGGATGCGTTGCCGGTCCTGAAACCCATGCTGCTCGACAACGGCGCCGTTGATATGGCATGTTACGCGATCGGCCAGGACCCGGTGCCGGAAGCCGGGCAGGTCTTGCGCGAAGCCCTCGCCAGCGCCGGCGGCAACGCGGAGCTCGCCATAGTAAACCTCCTCGGCGACAGGCGGGATGCCGAAGCCGTGACGGCGTTGTGCTCGGTCGCCGGCGGACCCAGACTGCCTGCCGCGTGCGCTGCCGTGCGCGCCCTCGGAAAGATCGGCACCGAAGCCGCGGCCGCCTGCCTCGCGGAATCTCTCGCGTCTGAAGAAGTCACGGTGCGGTCTTCCGCGATGGACGCGTCGCTCGTCTGCGCGGAGGAACTGATCAAAAGCGGCAAGCGCGCGGAAGGCGCGGCTATCTACGCCGAACTGGCCAAAGAGACCTATCCCGCAGCCGTTCAAAAGGCTGCGAAACTGGGCCTGAACAACGCAAGACTCGGGCCGCCTATCGTGTTGTTCGACGGACAGAACATCGATCAGTGGGAAGGCAACATGGACCTGTGGCGCATCGAGAACGGAGCGATCGCCGGAGGGTCGCGCGACAAGCCGGTGCCGCATAACGATTTCTTGTGCACGAAAGAGACCTTCGACAACTTCGAGCTGCGGCTCAAAGTGAAGATATCGAGCGCCGACACCAACGCGGGCATCCAGCTCCGCAGCAAACGCGAACCCGAGAGCCCGGCCGTGAGCGGCTACCAGGCGGACATGGGCCAGAACTACTGGGGCTGCCTGTACGACGAACACCGCCGCGACCAAATCCTTGTCACGGCCGATCAGGAGACGGTGAGCAAAGTCATCAACGTCACTGACTGGAACGAGTACGTCATTCGATGCGAGGGCAAGCGCATCCAGCTCTGGCTCAACGGAGCGCAGACCGCCGATTACACCGAAACCGATGACGGCATCCCGCAAACCGGCATTATCGGCCTCCAGATCCACCAGGGCCCACCCAGCCAGGCGTATTACAGGGATATCGTGCTTCGGAAGATCGTGCCCATCGAATAGGGCGCACGCCGTCTTCCGCCGCCCCTGCTGGGCTGGCGATGACCTTCGATACAGGGTAAGCCCTGCGGGGTTCCGCCTGCCGGCCCGCTCGCTATCCGCACAAGCGATATTATTCGATCGTAAGCGTGCGCTTGACGGCCTGTCCTGTCGGCGGAATCACGAAATACTGGTTTGCGGACCGCTCGGCCGCGGGCTCGGTGGTGTAGGCCGAGCCTTCCGGCGTCAGCGTGATGGTCTTGTTTGCCGCGTCGAGGCCCGCGGGCACGTAGATCCGCGTCGGCGAGGTCACTTCAGGCTCCTCGAGCCACGTGCAGGTGAACGAGCCCGCCATCAGGTCGTTGTCGTACGCCAACAGCTGTCCGGCCAGCCGCGAGGGGACCGCCCGCTGCAGCGCAGGCAGGTACGCCGCGTCGATGAGATACCTCCCGTATTCCCAGTAGGTGTCGCTGCACAGAATGTCCTCGAACACGTCCACCACTCCCCATACCGCGGGGACAACGTCCGCGCCGTGCCCGCCGAAGGCCCCCCACTCGCCCACGAGCATGGGCATGCCGAGGCGCTCGGCTGTTTCGCGGTGGCGTTTGAAGATGAGTTCGACGCGCGCGTTGTTCGACTTCGCGAGGTCCGGCGAGTCGACCACGATGTCGTAGCCGTGCGGGGCGTACGCCTGTTGGGGGGCGCGCCGCCCGTCCGGCCCCACGAGCGGCTGAATGTGAGAGTATACGCCCATGTTCGATGCATAGTTCGCTTCCATGAAAATGATGTGGTTGGTGTCTGCCTCGCGGATGGCGTTCGTGACCCGTTGGTACATCGCCGTTAACCGTGCCTTTTCGAATTCCTCGTAGGCCGTTGCCGAAGCATCCACGAGCTGCGTATAGAAGTCCAGGTTGTTCATGTATTGCATGAGCTCGCTGCGTCCCGCGGCGTCGAGCCACATGCCAATGATCTGCTCGGCCGTTGGCGCGGCGTCGCCCAGTTCCGCCTTGAGCAATTCGGCTGCCTTGCCGATCATGAGTCCCTGGCCTTGCAGGATGAGACCGCCCGGAAACGGCTCGTTCATGAGGTCATAACCGATGACTGCCGGGTTGTCCGCGTACCGTTCTGCCACGTGACGCCATGCCGCCGCGTAATGGTCCTGGACACCGATACCGTCCGAAGCGGGCTTGTTTGCCCAGAAATTCTCGAAGGCGCGTTGAATGGCGGGACTTGTCAGATAGGCATCGCTCCAGATCCCCCCTTCGTGGATGTGCGGCAGCCCGTCGTTCAGAGTAGCCCACTCGGGCGCGCCGTCCGAATACAACACGCTGTATAGGTCCTGGTGCATATCGAGAAACACGTAAAGACCATGGTTCGCCGCCCACTCGACGCGCTTGTCCATCTCCGCGAGGTACGCATCGTCGTACACGCCGGGTTCGGGCTCGACGCCGTCCCAGATAATGCCCAGGCGAATTACGTTCATGCCCCAATCGCGCAGGCGGGCGAAATCCTCCTCGGTGTGCCACGACAGATAATTGCGCTCGGGCGACTTATCGACGATGTTCACGCCGTGGAGAAGGAGCTCGCGCCCTTCCGTGTCGATGAACCGGGTGCCCAGCGTCGTAACGAACTTAGTTGCGTCTACGGGCGGCAAGGCCGGCCCGGCTTTTGCTTCAGGCGCTGGCGCTTCGGGCACAGGCGCCCGCACGGCAGGCGCCTCGGGCGCGGGTGGCTGAGGGGGCGTTTCCTTCTCGCCGCCGCAGCCGAAGATCGTCAAAGCCGCTGCAAGGCTCAATACAAGTGCTGGTGTTCTCATGTCTTCTTCTCCCATCCCGTTTGGCCGCGGAACCTGGCCGGCCCAGGAAAGACACAGCCGCCGGCCCGCCAGTTCGCAGGGTTTCCTCTATCATCCCAGATATCGTTGCGCACTTCTACCCGGCCCGGGAACCAGGGAATTGGCCGCCGCGGTCAGGCCGCGGGCTCGCCGGCCGGTCTCACAAAAGAGAACGGAGTCACACGCTTCGGGCGTTCACGCCTCCTGCTTCCCTTCACATACGGCGGCATAAACATGCTCGAGGCGGCGGGTAAGCAGGGCCGGCCGGTGCTGCGTGCGGATCGTCTCTCGCGCGGTGGTCCCGAGGTATTCGCGCAGGCCCCGGTCGTGACGCAGCCGGAGAATGGCGTCCGCCAGTGTGCGGGGCTCGTTGTCCGGGACGATGAGGCCGTCGATGCCGTCCGTGATGGGTCCCGCGGCGGAGCGGCACGCAATCACGGGCCGTCCCGCCGCCATGGCATTCAGAATCTTGATGGGATACCCCGACCACGACACGCGCGGGCAGACTACTAGCACGTCGCGCGCCAGCACGTCCCGCAGTGCCGCCATGTCGGGCGTGGGAACTACGTGGTCGGCCCGCACGCGGCGCCCATCCGTTGCGGCCGTCGCAACGAGCAGGCGCGCCTCGGGCTCGGAAGCCCGGACCGCGTCCATCGCGGCGCGTATCAGCTCGAGATTCTGGTACGCGTCGAGATTCCCCGTGTACAGCACCTCGGCAGGCGCGTCGGCATACCTGGGTTCTTCAAACACGGCTACATCCGCCGGGGGCGGAATGACCGAAACTCTAGCGGTCTCGCACCCCAGCGAAACCAGGTAGTCCGCCAGCCGGCGGTGGGGCGCAAGCACGTGGTCCGCGCGTTTGGGGAACGTCCGGTCGAGCCACGCGCCGAAGCGCCGCGCCCAGGGCTGCCCTGAGAAGTACCACGGCAACTCGTCGGCCATGGCGTTATGGGCATGGTAAACAAGCGGCCGCACCCGCGCCGCCAGCGCCACCATCAGCCCCTCATAATTGTGCGCGTGAACAACCTCGATGTTGTGTTCCCGCACCATCCGCCGAAGCGTTTTGACTAGAAACGCGTCCAGCAACGGCTTCATCAGCGACGGGCCCGCCGAAGTCTTGCGGTAACCCGGCAGCCGAGGGCATCGGTGCACGATGAACTCGGCGTCCGCCTCGCCGATACCGTGCCCGTACACGACGACATGTACGTCGTGGCCGGCTTCGTGCAGCGCCCGGGCCGTATCCTGAAGCAGCACCTGCGACCCTTGGGGCACGGGGTATGGACACGCCGCCACCATCGCGATGCGCCGCGTCATTCGAAATACCCCAGGTCGCGGAGCCGCCGTTCAACGGCGCCCGCTTGGTCCGGCGAATACGTCCGGCTCGCGTGCGGCGCAAACGGCACGCTCTCCGCCATTACGCCCGGCTCGAGCAGGCTCGCGCCGTCCATTGGCGGGACCGGCACGCCCATTTCGGCCAAGACAGTCGGCGCGACGTCTTCGAGCCGCGCAAACCCCGCAGGCGTTGGCTTTGACAGAAACAGTACGCCTGTGGGGCGGTGGTTGCCGTTCATACCGCGTTCTTTGCCACCGAGGTACTCCTCAGGGCCGATTCGCCGAAACAAGGAACCGCCCCGGGCGCGCAGGCACGAATGCGAATAGCCGCCTTCCAGCGCGAGTTCGAGGATAATGTCAGGCGCGCGGTCCACAAACGGCCCCTCAAACAGGTCATCGCGGCGCCACGCCTTCCCGATGGGCGCCCAGGCGCGCAGGTCCGCGCACAGGCGCTCACAGAAGCCCTCGTATTCGCGAGCATCAACCTGGCCATTCAGTTCGCGGCCGCACAGGTTGACCCGGACCGACGGGAAGTAGTTCAGTTCCTCGGACCACGCCGTCGTATGCGCCCAGTCGATGCCGCGGAACCGCGATGCGCTCTCCGCGCGCGACGCCATTCCCCGCAGACGCCGGAACAACGCGCCGCGCCAAGCTCCGGGCACCAGGGTCAACGCCGCCTGTTTGAGTAACGGCTCCCCGCCGCCCGAGAACCGCAGATACCCCATCCGCGCCAGCCAGTTGTTGAGATGCACAACCCCCGTGCCCGCGCCACCGAAACCGTGGTCCGATACCACCCCAACAGTCACATCGGGGCCTGCCGCATCCGCCAGGCGCCCGACCGCTTCGTCCAGCCGTTGATAAACCTGCGCAATGGCCCTCTCGAAACCCGGCTGATGGCGCGGCGACTTCGGGTCGTGAAACATCCAGAAATGGTGGGCCACCGTGTCCGACTCGCCAAACACCACCATGAAGAAGTCCCAGGGCTCGCGCCGGTACAAACGCAATGCCGTGGACTCTTTAGCCGCCACCCCCTCGAGCAGTTTCGCGAGAGCCTTGGCATGCCACCCGCAGCCAATGCCGGTTTCCTGGAAATCCGCGAACCGCCACCCGCGAACCTCAGGAAACAATTCGCTGGGACTTACAAACGACCGGTCGACCCGCGTACAAACAGGCGAATCGAAGCCTGACACCATGAACCCGTTCACGGTTTCCGGCGGGTAGGTTGACGGGACGCCGAGCACGCCCACTCGCTTGCCCGCAGCCGAGAGGATATTCCAAAGCGCCGGGGCGCCGCGCTGAGTGCTGTTTACAAACTCGATGGCGTAGGCCCCCTCGCGCATCCGGGTAAAGTCGAAAATCCCGTGTTTCCCAGGGTTTACCCCGGTCACGCAGGTTGTCCACGCCGGAAACGTCACCGGAGGCGTCGTACTGGCACACCGGACATACGCCCCGCCTCCGCGCAGCCGCGCCAAGTTCGGCAGCCAACCCGCATCCATCCACGGTTCGACCAGCGAAGGCTCCGCGCCGTCGAGACCTATCAGCAAGAACCGCGCCATGCCCGTATTCTAGCAAAACCCCGGCTCGAGTACCCGCCAGCCGTCTTCTCCCTTCCGGCCGCCCGCTGAAGGCGGTGCGCGCAGACAAGATTTCGATGGACACCTAGTGAATCGCGCGCTATAGTTAACTCGTATGAATGGCCATGGGAACAGTACCAGGGGCTGGGGTACCTGCCATGTGCACGCGACATCGGGCGGGGGCGCCAAGGGGACCAAGAGGGCCGGTCCTGTTCTTTTTACCCGCCCGTATGGACGGCAGGAACTGTCGTGCGCTTCGGGCCGCCCGCCGGCGCTATGTTCACAGACCCCTCCTTCTCGAAAAGGCCTCAGGGTTTGCCGGCCGTCTACATAAACTGAGCCCTTCGCAACATGCTTGGTCCTACACCCCTCCCGGAACAGAATCGCGCGCCAAAGCGCTGCAAGGGGACACGCCATGACACGCTTCCGCTCGGAAAAAGTGGCCGCATTGTTTCTTAAAGGGCTAATCGTCCTGGTGGTTTGGGGCGTCATCGGGTTTGGCGTATGGAAATATCTGGGAGAGGAATGGGGCGCCAAAAGCGATGTCACTGTGTTTGAACCTGAAGTGCAGCTCTATACCGCCGCATACCCGTTCCTTGACCCTCCGCTCGAGGGCGGGGGGTATATACGCGCCAAAGCGGTCGTCGTTGACGTCACGGATTCGGCCGTTCTTCCCCTGACGTTCGCATTATCGCCGGACATTGCCGCCAGAGACCCGGCCGAAGTAGGCACCGTCATTCAAGTTGAGCGACTCCTGCAACAAGTCGCTACGTACGCGGACCAGACCCCGGCCTACCGGCAAAATGCCTTGGTTCGCCTGGTGGACCTTGCCGCCGGATGCACCCTGGGAGAGGCATTCATCGAAGGAAACGATCCCCCCGAAACGAAGGCCGCCGGCAAACCCGGCTTCGGGGATGTGCCGGACGGTCAGATCCCCGACCTGCTTGCCTCTCTGCCCCGCATCACCTGGGACGGGTCGCAGGTCGTGGAAGCCTCTGCGCAGACCACCGCCCGGGGAGGGCTTCCCGGCGGCTACGGCGGAAGCGCTTTCCAGGCAAGCCCGTTTGTGGGCGACGGGTCAATGCGGCGGGCCGATGCCCTCGGCGCGCGCGCTGAGACGGCGTCCAAGGAGAAGTCCCGCGCATCGGATATCGTGAAACGGCTTGCCCCGGGCATGAGCATCGACGATACCATTGCTTATCTGGGCCTTCCGCAAAGCCGCGGCAAGATTGGAGCAGGAAACCACACAATAACAGAATGCACGTGGCAGCTTCCGGATGGCAGCACCCTTACGTGTGATTTCCACACGGACGGTCTTCATGAATGGAAGGTCGAGTAGTATCGTGAGCCGAATCGCTTGTAGCTCGCGCACATGGGCATACGCGGGTCTTGTTGGCTGCGGCTTCAGCCCGCCCCGGAAGGCGGGCATTCGTACCGCAGCGCAGGAACATGCAGACAATCTGAATAAGCTCCTTTGGTTGTGACTCGGTGCACCAGCGCCGAAAGCGCTCGGGATTCGCCATATCGTTGCGCCCGTGGCGCTGTGCTTGATTCTCCGGAATCATCTGATAGAATGAAAGGGTCAGAGGGGCTCGCGGTCAGGGCTGTAGGGTTCGCATTGATGATGCCGGGTGCTCTTCAGGGTTCTCATTCGTTGCGCCGCGTTCCGGGGCCCGCGCATATTTCTTCCGGGCGCCGGTATAGCGTCCTGAATTGCGCGTCGCGCCGGACGCGCTCCGACTGAGGCGGCTGCGGCATACCCGTTCACAGCGAGGACAGCTTGGTGCAGGCGGGGCAAACCTCCGCGTGCACCGGTCGAACAAGCCCCACGGACACGCAGGGGCGGTCTCATCGCGGATGATGCCGTATCGCGGAATGCGGCATTGAGCCGGTTGCCGTGAGACGTAAGAAAGCGGATGCTCAGAGGGCGTGGCGATGGTCAAGGTTGCGTTCGTGGGATGCGGAGGAATTCACAAGGTACACTGCAACAATCTAACCCGCAACCCCGATGCCGCCATCGTCGGACATTGTGACGTGGAACGCGAACGCGCTGTCGAAGCCGCTCATCAGTTCGGGGGCGAAGCCTTTACCGATTTCAATGCGCTCTTCGACAAGACAAAGCCGCATGCGGCATTCATCACGGTGCCCCCATATGCGCATGGCGGGATGGAAGAAGCCGCCGCGGAACGCGGAATCCACCTCTTTATCGAGAAACCCGTTGCCTTAACCAGAGAAACCGCCCGGCGAGTCTCCGCGGCGGTGCTCCATGCGAAGATCATCTGCAGCGTGGGGTACTGCCTCCGTTACTACGAGACCGTGGCCATTGCCCGCAAGCAATTGGAAGGACGGCCTATCGCCTTGGCCACGGGCTATTGGCGGGGCGGAATGTCCCCGGCGTCCTGGTGGCGACGAATGGACAAGAGCGGCGGACAGGCACACGAACAAAGCACCCACATATTCGATCTTTTGCGCTACCTTTGCGGGGAAATCAAAGAAGTGCATGCAATCGGCTCAACGGGCTGCATGAGCAAGATCGCCGGCTATGACATTCACGACAGCAGCGTCGTTTCGCTGCGGTTCAAGAACGGCGCAAGCGGGGCAGTGTTCTCGTCGTGCGTCAACGGAAACTGCGCGGCCGCGGGGCTCGATGTGGTCTGTCCAGACCTCGAACTCACGCTCAAGCAGGGAAGCCTTACACTTCGCGAAGACGGCAAGACCATTCAAATCGAATCCAAAGCCGACCGGTTTGAGGAAGAAACGCGTATCTTCATCGAAGCCGTCAAGACCCGAAAAAGGAACAAGATCCGGTCCACGTACGCTGATGCCGTAAAATCCCTCCTCGTAACCCTCGCCGCCAACGAATCCATGCGGTCGGGGATGCCCGTGAAGCCGTGAAAATGGGCTTTCCTGTCCGCGTTTTCAAGGTATTTGTGGGCCACAGCATCTAGTAGCTCTTTTCAAAACCACCACTTTATATTGGAGGTGCCAGAACCGGTGTAAATACTGCTGCCCAAAAATCGTCAGGTCGACAAATTATTGCCACACAATACTTTACAGCTTGGAATCTCTTGACACATCCCTTCCCCGATGGTACAATTCCGGTGATGTAGAGGTTCCCTGCGTTGGGGTGGCCGAGGCGATGGAGTGGATGACGAGAGCAAATGCTGAACTGGCGTAAAGAAAAGGGCGGCGCCAATGCGGCGAGCAAACCCGCGCAGAAGGCGAAGGCCGGAAGCGGGGCAAACGCGACGCCCGAACGGAAATCGCGACCGGTCGCGGAAACCGATTCGCACGAGAATGCCGCTTCGCCGACCGGGCCCGACAACCGCCGGCGTCTGGGAGAGATGCTGGTTGGCGAAGGCATCATCTCTCAAAAGCAACTGGACGAAGCCCTGGACAAGAAGGAGAACCACGGCGGATTCGTAGGGCAGATCCTCGTTGAACTCGGTCACATCAGACAGAACGATCTCATTTCTTTCCTGGTCAAACAGTGCAAGATCCCACACATAAGCTTGGCAGACTATCATATCAACAATGAACTGCTGAGTCTTGTGCCCGAAGAGATATGCGTCCAGCACGGACTGCTTCCGATCGACAAGCTGGGCAAGATCCTGACCGTGGCCATGGTAGACCCTCTTGATGCCGACGCGCTGGAAGCGGTGCGCCAGGCATGCCCGGACCTGCGCATCAAGCCCATATTGTGCGATTGGAACCATTTCTCGCCGGCCTGCGAACGCTTGTTTAGCCGAAGCAGCGATGGTGTTCAAAAAGTGACGGCAAGTTCTCTGGGACTCTCCGAAACGGCGCCGCAACCCCCGAAACAGGAATCAGAGACGCCTCCGAGCGCTGAAACGGCCGAAAGCACTCCGTCCACTGAGCCGGTAATGCCGAAAGGACCCCAAGAAGCGGAGATCGAGGTCGCGGTAGATGCGCGCGTGAAGGCGGACTTGGCGCCCGAAACCAAGCAGGCGCCGGCGTCGACCCCCGCGCCTGTCGTGAACATCGATGCCGAGCAGATCGCGGCCCAGCTCCGCGAGGGCATGCGCGACGTCATCGCTTCCCTGGAACAATCCCGTAACGCCTCCCCGGCGCCCGCGCCCATCGTGAACATCGATGCCGAGCAGATCGCGGCCCACGTCCGCGACGGCATGCGCGACGTCATCGCTTCCCTGGAACAATCCCGTAACGCCTCCGCGGCGCCCGCGCCCATCGTGAACATCGATGCCGAGCAGATCGCGGCTCACGTCCGCGACGGCATGCGCGA
>DAOLNV010000029.1:25476-59127 GCA_035416745.1 Candidatus Hydrogenedentota bacterium
GCTCACGTCCGCGACGGCATGCGCGACGTCATCGCTTCCCTGGAACAATCCCGTAGCGTCCCCCCGGCGCCCGCGCCCGTCGTGAACATCGATGCCGAGCAGATCGCGGCTCACGTCCGCGACGGCATGCGCGACGTCATCGCTTCCCTGGAACAATCCCGTAACGCCTCCGCGGCGCCCGCGCCCGATTACGCTGAACTTGGCAAGCTCATGCGCGAGAGCGTCGAGCAGGGCATGGCCAAATCTACCGCGAGCCTGCTCAAAGGCATGCAGGTTTCTTTGGTTCAAGCGGCCGCCGCGAAGAAAGACGGCGACAAAGAGGCGGTATCGACCGCGCAGATCGCCGAAGCCCTTCGTTTGAGCATTGAAGAAACCATGCAGAAAACGCTGGGCGAGCTGTCGAAGAATATTCAAAACAACAGCCCGAAGATCGAACTGCCCGCTGTGCCTTCGGCCGGAGAACTTGCGAAGGCCGTTGGCGAAAGCATGCAGCAAGCCCTGGGGACGATGGCCCAGGAATTCTCCGCCATCGTTGAAAAAGAATCTAAGCGCAGCGAAGATACCCAGCAAGCCCTGATGGCCCTGCACGAGGCATTTGCCGGCAACAAATCCGCCGACGCGGCTCAATCGGCGCAGCTTATGGAAATCGCAGAGGCAGCCAAACGCGCGGCCCAAACCGCCGAAAAGGCCATTGAATCCATCAAAGAAGCCAAAGAGGCCGAAGAAAAGGCCCTTTCCAAGGACAACGTCCGCGAATTTCCCGGCGCGGCTCGGAAGAACGCCGAATCCGACCTGAACGCAATGGATGCCCTGGATAGCCCCGGCTTGGCCGCTCGCACAAATGAGCAGGTCAGAGCAGCCCTCGAAAATGAACGCCCCATTCCCGGGTATACGTTTGCGGACTTTGTTCCCGGCAAGACAAACGAACTGACCGTCACGCTGTGCAAGGCACTGGCCGACCGTCAATTCGCCGATCTCACGCCGTTTTATCTCTACGGCGGGGTCGGTTTGGGCAAGAGCCACCTGTTCAACGCTATCGGCAACAACATCATGGCCAAGAATCCGGACATGCGCATCGGGTATGTGTCCGCCGGAATGATGGCGCGGAAGTTCACCAAGGCACTCGCGGAAGACCACGCGCTTGAGGTCCGAGGCCGCTATTGCGACCTGGATGTTCTGCTCATTGACGATATCCATCTGCTGGCGGACAAGCCGAGCGCGCAGGAGGAAGTGCTGTACATACTCGATGCGTTCCTTCACGAGGCGCGCCCCATTCTGCTTGCCGGAAACGCGTCGCCGGACAAGCTGAGCCGTTTGGACCCCTGCCTGGCGTCCAGGTTGTTTTCCGGCGTGGTATCCTCAGTACGGGCGCCCGAGCAGGCGGCCCGCATCGAGATGCTTACGCGAATGGCCCATAGTGCAGAAGCCGATGTCCCTAAGGACATCGTGAAGTTGATTGCTATGCAGATCCAGGATGACATGCGCAAGATGACCGGCGCGTTGCGCAAGGTAATCGCCTATGCCCGCGTTTCGGGGCACGCAATCGACAAGAATCTTGCGGGCGAAGTCTTGAGTCAGCTCGGTGTGGATGCGGCATGATCGCGCCACATGCGGTATACTTTTTGGAGAGTTCCGGTGGGGAAAGCGTATCGTACACGTTGGGGAACAGGGATAGATAAGGAAAACTGCTGTGCCACCCAGAACGAGAAAGCGCCGTTTAGGCGATGTTCTTCTTGAACAGGGCCTGATATCTGAAGGGCAACTGCAGGAAGCGGTTACTCTGCAGCGCGGCTCCAACCAGAACCTGGCTCAATTTCTCCTGGAGCGCGGCTACTTGGCCGAGGAAGAACTGGTCATCGCTCTGAGTGAACAGCTCGGCATACCTCATATCCGGGTTGCCAACTACAATATCCCCGACGAAATCCTCCGCGAAGTGCCCGAATCTCTTGCGCGCCAGTACCTGATGCTTCCGGTGTCCGTTACAGGCGACGTGTTGACCCTGGCGATGGCGGACCCGCTGAATATTATGGCCCTCGACGACCTGCAGATGCTGACCAGTTACGAGATCGAGCCCGTTGTGGCCGTAAAATCGGAACTCGAGGAGGCCATCGAGCGGCACTACGGCGGCAAGCAAAGTTCCGAACTCTTCGATGAACTCGTTGCGGGAAACAACAACAGGGCCGACAAAATGCAGGTTGTCGACGAGCCGCAAGATATCGCGGACCTGGCATCGCTCGAGGCCGAGGCTGAAGACGGCCCGGTGATACGTATTGCCAACCTCATCTTGTTGAACGCCCTCGAAATGGGGGCAAGCGATATCCACCTCGAACCGTACGAAAAACAATTGCGCATCCGGTACCGCGTGGACGGGACGCTCGAGGAAGCCAAGAGCCCTCCGAAATCGATGCAGGCGGCCCTGATCTCCCGTTTCAAGATCATGAGCCACCTTGACATCGCCGAACACCGGCTGCCGCAGGACGGACGTTTCCGCATCGTCTCGAGAGGACACGAGATCGATTTTCGTATATCGTTTCTTCCCACGTATCACGGCGAGAAAGTCGTGATGCGCGTCCTCGACAAGAGCAACTTGACGCTGGATCTGGACAAGCTCGGCTTCGAGCCGCAGCCCATGGAAGCGTTCACGGATGCCCTCAAACTGCCCTTTGGCATGATACTGCTTACCGGACCAACGGGCAGCGGGAAGACCACCACCCTGTACAGCGCCCTGCATAAAATCAATAAGCCGTCCCATAATATCGTGACGGTCGAGGATCCCGTGGAATACGAACTCCCGGGGATTAACCAAGTGCCGACGAAAAGCGAGATCGGCCTTACATTTGCCGCCGCGCTGCGCAGTATCCTTCGGCAGGACCCCGATATCGTGATGGTCGGCGAGATTCGCGACGAGGAAACCGCGGATATTGCCGTGAAAGCGGCTCTCACGGGGCATCTGGTCTTGAGCACACTCCACACCAACGATGCCGCAAGCGTTTTTACGCGCTTGACCGATATGGGACTCGAACCGTTCCTGGTCCAATCTTCGGTTGCCCTCGCGGCGGCCCAGCGCCTATTGAAGTGCGTCTGCGGAAGCTGCAAGGAACCGATTCAAGTGCCGGAAGATGTTCTCAAGCGCATCCAGTTTACCAAGGTATTGTGCGAAGGCGAACCGACCTTTGTTCGCGGCCGCGGATGCACCCGATGCAAGGGAACGGGATACAAAGGCCGCCTGGCGGTGATTGAAGCCATGCCCAATTATCCTGACCTTCAGGACCTCGTGATGAAGCGGGCGCCCGCCATGGACATCAAGCGGATGGCACTCAAATGCGGAATGCGATCGTTGCGGCAGAACGCGCTTGCGAAAGCCGCGCGCGGGCTCACGACAATCGAGGAGGTCCTGCGCACTACCGCCGCGGACTGACCGGTTAAGAACCGCCGGATGGGGCCAGGGGAAAAAGGGCCGGATACGGTTGCCTTTCGAGCAGGCGGCATTCGGCCCGGAGGAATGGAGGCACTATGGAATTCAGTGTGAAAGAGCTGCTCGGGAAGATGATCGAGCTGGGCGCGAGCGACCTTCATATCGGCGTGGGCATCCCACCCGTCGTTCGCCTTTCTGGCGACCTGCAGCCGCTGGATGGCTACCCATCCTTGCGTCCGGAAGATACGCAGGAAATCATCTATACGGTGATGAATGAAGAGCAGATCGCGACGTTCG
Source organism: Candidatus Hydrogenedentota bacterium (assembly GCA_035416745.1). Lineage (NCBI taxonomy): Bacteria > Pseudomonadati > Candidatus Hydrogenedentota > Candidatus Hydrogenedentota bacterium. The sequence goes on from DAOLNV010000029.1 coordinate 29,189, forward strand.
AGGCGACGAAAGAATGCGATATGTCATTCGGCATCGACGGCCTCAGCCGTTTTCGCTTGAACGTGTTCCGCGACCGCGGCTCCGTTGTGGCGGCTTTTCGCTCGATCCCGTTCGAGATCCGTTCCGCCGACGAGCTGGGTCTGCCGCGCGTCGTGCAGGATTTTGCTCATCGGCCCATTGGCCTCGTGCTTGTCTGCGGCCCCACGGGCAGCGGGAAATCAACGACCCTGGCTTCGATCATCGACCGGATCAACCGCGAACGCAGCGTACACATTATCACCATCGAGGACCCCATCGAATACCTCCATTCCCACCACCGCTCGGTCGTAAACCAGCGGGAAGTAAGTGCGGATACCCAAAGTTTCGCGGCAGCGCTCCGCCACGTGCTCCGTCAGGACCCCGACGTGATTCTCATCGGCGAAATGCGCGATCCCGAGACCATCTCCGCGGCATTGACCGTGGCCGAGACGGGCCATCTGGCCTTCGCCACCCTGCATACCAACGATGCCCTCCAGACCATCAACCGTATCGTCGACGTCTTCCCCGCGAGCCAGCAGGACCAGATCAGGACCCAGCTCTCGTTCGTACTGGAAGGGGTGGTGGTGCAACAGCTCATACCACGCGCCGACGGCAAGGACCGGGTTCTGGCCCTCGAAGTCATGATTCCGAATATCGCCATCCGGTCGCTTATTCGGTCCGAGAAGCTGGAGCAGATCCCCTCGATGATCGAGATCGGCACCTCGGAAGGCATGATGACGATGAATCAGTCGCTCTTCCGCCTGGTCCGCCGAAACATCATCTCGCTCGAGATGGCCTTTAAGCGCAGTTCCGATCCGGAAGGACTTCAACGTCTGGTCGAAAAGGGAATGTGAGCAAGGACGGCCCCATAATCTCCACCCGTTTGCCGCTGGAAGGTCCCAACCGCTGGCCCTGGCTGGTGGGGCTTGCCCGTATAGGGATGCTCGCCATCATCGCCGCGGGCACCTATTTGCTCGCCGACCGGGACAGCCCGGGCATCTCGTTTCTCCCGCTTTTCCTCGTTTTCGGCGCCGTCACGAGCGTGTACTACCAGCTCCGGCTCCGCCGCATCGAGACGCCCCCCGCCCTTCTGACATGGGCGCAGCTGCTCGTGGACTTCGGCGTCGTGGCCGCAACGGTCAGTTTTACGGGCGGGGCCGCCAGCCTGTTCACCTTTCTGTTCGTCATCGTAATCCTCGAGGCAGGGCTCCTGCTCGGACAGAAGCAGGGGTTCTTCTTCGCCACTCTTGCCACGGTTTCAATGCTGATCCAGACGTTCCAATTGTCTCTTCCCAAGGAATCGCTTGAACTCCTTGCCCATTGGTATGAATTCCTGGTAAAAGGACTCGGGTACTATCTGACGGCGTTCATCAGCGGATACTGGTATCTGCGCGTTTACCGCATGCAGCAGTTCCAGCACGAGATCCTCGACAATATGAACAATGGCTTCCTTATCACCGACAGGAACGGCATGGTCATCGCCCAGAACAAGGCCGCCTACCGCATACTCGGGTTGCCCCAAGGCGCCGGCGTGGGCCAGCCCGTTCAGGAGGTGCTTCGCGTCGAATCCGGAGCCGAATGCCCCCTCCTTACGGCTTTACGGACCGGCCGGCACTTCACCAGCTACGAGTTTCACGCGCGCACCAGTTCCCAGACGGTAAAACTCCTGGGGCTTACGACCAGCCCGATTCACGACTCGCACGGAAATCTCACCGGCATCATCGCCTCGTTTACCGATCTCACCGAGATGGCCAAGATGCGCGAGGAACTCAAGCGTCAGGACCGGTTAGCGGCGGTCGGGGAGCTATCGGCAGGATTGGCCCACGAAATCCGCAATCCTGTCGCCGCGATCCGGGGCGCCGTTGATGAACTCAAGGGCAGCCTCGGCGCGCCGCCCATCGCCGAGCGGCTGGCCGCCATAGCCATCCGAGAATCCGACCATCTCAACCGCATCGTCACGGATTTTCTCGATTTCGCCCGCAATCCCGAGATTCGGCGGGAGATCTTCCCGATCGCCGGCCTCGTGCAGGAGGTCACGGAATTGCTGCGGGACAAATACCGGAGCTGCGAGGTCCTGCAGATCCAGGCACAGCCGCCCGTGAAGAAGTGCCTCATTTCCGGTGATCGGTCCCAGATCAAACAGGTTTTCATGAATATCGCGAAGAACGGCATCGAGGCCATGCAAGAGCAGGGAACGTTCGGCATCGCGGTCAATCCCGACTCGACATCGGTCGAGGTGCGGTTTGACGATCAGGGAACCGGGATTGCCCCGGACGAGCTTGCGCGGATTTTCGAGCCTTTCTATACTACCAAGGCCAGCGGCGTCGGCATGGGATTGGCCGTGTGCCTGCGTATCGTGACGGCCCACGACGGCACCATACGCGCGACGCCGCGCGAAGGCGGGGGCACGTCTCTCAGCGTGCGGCTTCCTATCATGCGAGAAGAGGAGTAGAACCGCGTGTCCAACAGATTCTCAGCGCTTGTAGTCGACGACGAAGCGGGCATGCGTGAACTGCTCGAGATCGTGCTGGGCAACGCCGGGTATGACGTTACCGCGACAGCGACCATCGAGGCCGCATCCGCAGCCCTGGAAAAGGGCCCCTACGATGTCGTGATTACCGATCTGCGCATTGATAACGACCACGCCGCGGGGCTGCGCCTGTTGTCATGGATTAAGGAGCATGCGCCCACCACCCCCGCCATTATGATCACCGCGCATGCGTCGATGGAGACCGCCATCGAGGCGCTCAAACTCGGCGCCGCTGATTACATTATGAAACCCTTCAAGAACGATGAACTGCGGTTGCTCGTCAAACGGGCCATCCAGCAGCGCAACCTCATTCGGGAAAACATCGCGTTGCGCAAGAGCCAGGCGCTCCGCGGAACCATCGACAACATTATCGGGAAAAGCCATGCCATCGAAGAAACCCGCGAGATGGTGCGCCGCGTAGGCACGTTGCCAAGCACCGTGGCAATCCACGGCGAGAGCGGCACGGGCAAAGAGCTGGTGGCCCGTGCGATCCACCAGCTCAGCGAGCGGGCCGCCAAACCGTTCGTGGCAATCAACTGCGGCGGCTTTCCCGAAAACCTCTTGGAAAGCGAGCTTTTCGGTCACAAGAAAGGCTCGTTCACCGGGGCCGTGGAAGACAAGGAAGGCCTATTCGTTGTTGCCGACGGCGGCACCCTGTTCCTGGACGAGGTGGGCGAGATGCCCCTGTCGTTGCAGGTCAAGCTCCTGCGGGTCCTGGATAACCAGACCATAATGCCCGTGGGCGGCACCACCACCATCAAAGTCGATGTGCGGATCATCTCGGCCACGAACCGCAACCTCGAGGAGATGGCCAAGTCCGGCGAGTTCCGCGAAGACCTTTACTACCGCCTGAACGTAATCCCGATCACGGTCCCGCCACTGCGTGACCGCGAGGGGGACGTGCCCCTGCTCGCCCGTCATTTCGCCAAGGCGCACGCCGCCCGGCTTGGTTGCGGTCCGGTGGATATTTCCCCCGAAGCCGAGGAAGCCTTGGACAATTTTCGCTGGCCGGGCAACGTGCGCGAACTCGAGAACGTTCTCGAGCGCGCGGTGGCCCTGTGCCGCGGCGACCACATCGAAATCACCGATCTTCCCCCCTACATCCGCGACTACGTGCCCGAACCTAAGCCGGCCCTGAGCGATCTGCCCGAGGGCGGCCTGGACCTCGAGGAATACATCGCCAACATCGAGAGCAAACTGATCCTGCAGGCCTTGAAGCGCGGCAGGTACTCGCAGAAACGCGCCGCGGAACTTCTCGGACTCACCAGCCGCTCCCTGCGCTACCGCCTTCAAAAATACAGCCTCAGCGAAGAAGAGTAGCCTCAGGAATCCGTTCAACGCGTTCGCCGCTTCACTGCCGGATACATGCATGCGCCTGCATTCCGCCCGGCCGGAGCGGTCGATGCGCCGTGAGTGGAATTCACGCGCTTGTGCTACCATGTCAGGTGGAACGGCCTTAGACGCAAGGCAAGCCGAAAAGGAGCATCATCATGGCAGGATTTCCGATAGGACGCAGGACCTTTCTGGCCGCGGCGGGCGCGGGATTGCTCTTGAGCCCGTCCGCGCGGGGCGCAAACGAACGCATTGCCGTGGGCGTCATCGGCGCCGGCGGCCGCGGCTCATCCCTCATGGACGAAATCGTCAAGCTGCGGGAAAGTCATCAGGTCGAGATCGCCGCGGTATGCGACGTCTGGCGCGTAAACCTCGAGACCGCCGCTGCCAAGATCGAAGGCTGGTTCGGGAAAGCCCCATTCCGGACCACGCGTTTTGCCGAACTCCTCGCGCGAGACGATATCGACGCAGTCGTCATCGCGACACCCGATTTCGGGCACACGCCCATTATGCTCGAGGCGCTCAAAGCAAATAAGGACGTTTACGTCGAGAAGCCGATGAGCATCGACCCTGACGATGCGAACATGGCCCTTGACCTCGCTCGTGAACGCGAGCGCGTGGTGCAGGTAGGCACTCAGCGCCGGAGTGAGGGACGCTGGAAGACAGCGCGCGCGTTCTTGTCCGAAGGGAAGCTGGGTCATGTGAGCCGCATTTCGTCTTCGGTGTGTTTCAATCATGCCCGCTGGGCTCGTGACGTCAGCAATGTCAAAGAAGAAGACGTCGATTGGGAGGCTTACCTGTTCAACCGGCCCATGGTGCCGTTCGATCCCAATCTTCTTCGCCGCTGGCAGCTGTACCGGATGTGCACGAACGGCCTGTCCGGCCTGTGGATGTGTCATCTGGTCGACGTCATGAATAACGTCACCGGCGCCGATTATCCCAACAGCGCCGTCGCTCACGGCGGGATTTACGTCTGGAAAGACGGGCGCGAACATACCGACGTGTTCCACGCGTTGTTGGATTACCCGCAGGGTTTCCTGTTCGATTGGAGCATGTGCCTCACCAACAGCGCCGGCAACCGTTATATGGTCTACGGACGGTATGGCACGATGGATCTCGAAGCGCTCCGGTACTCGGGAGAGGGCGGCGAAGAAGGCAAACAAATCGAGACAGGCGAGCTGACCCCCGAACCCAATCAGGACCATATGGCCAATTGGATTGACTGCTTGCGCAGCCGGCAACGGCCCAATGCGGATATCGAATTCGGCCATCAGCATTCCATGGCCACGATCATGGCCGCGGAAGCCCTCGACAAGGGCATGCGCATGCGGTACGACCGCGAAGCACGCCGCATCTACGCAGGATAAACCGCGCTAAAACGCCTGCGGCGAGGGGCTCGTCCTCGACACGGAGGACTGTTGCGGCAGAATCACGCGCGAGGAGAAGGACATGCCGAAATTTTCGGGGCGGCGCGTCAATACCACGCCGACGGCCTTCCGCGGCGTGTGGTACGGGTGCGGTCGTCAGAACACGCTGCCGGGGCACGAGTTTGTGTATGCCGGGGGCAAGGCCACGTATTCGGCGTGGCACCGGCCCATGGCCGTGTACGCGCGCGCGGCGAACCGGACCTTCTTTGTGTATGGAGATGCGGAGAACCGCCCCGCGATCGGCGTATTCGATCATGCGGCCTCCGCGTTTGCAGAGCCCCTGGCCCTCGGCACAAACCCCGACGCCAACGCCCATCGCAACCCCACCCTTCTTATAGACGAGGACGGATTCCTCTACGTGTTCTACGGGTACGCCGGCGGCAAGCAGCCTATCCAAGTGCTGCGGTCCCTCTATCCGTATGACATCTCGGCGTGGACCCACATGACCGCCCTTACCGATGGCAACGGCTCGTATGCCAGCCCGTGGGAACTCCGGCCGGGCGAGCTCATTGTGCCTCACCGGCAACCTGCGGGCTGGTGTTTCAAGAAGACGCGCGACCAGGCCGTCACCTGGAGCGACACCGTACAACTGGCAACGTTCAGCAGCTACGAAGGCACGTCAACCGTCTACGGGTTGACCACTGGCGAGACCGGTTCCTATCCGCGTGGCCTTCACTTCGCCTGGTCGCGTCTGGGGGGAGGTTCTCCCGAGGCTATTCAAACCAAGCATCTGTGGGCCCGCCGGTACAACGTCTACTACGCGTGCTCACACGATGGCGGCGACACATGGCAACGGAGCGACGGTTCGCCGTACGAACTCCCTATCACCGAAGATGCCGCTGAAAGACTCTACGATTCCGGCGAGCACGGCATATGGATCAAAGACATGGCCGTCGCTCCGGGCGTGGGGACGCTCATCCTCTTTCTCGACGCCGACGCCGATACCTACCGCAGCGAGTGGAAGATCGCACGGAGGACCGGCGCCGGCTGGGAAACTGTTAATCTGACATCCAGCGACCACATGTACGACGCCGGCGCGTTTTGCGTGCTCAGTAGCGGCGACATCCGCCTGTACGGCCCATCCGAGCCCGCGCAACACGGCTGTGACGGCGGCAACATCGAGGAATGGCGCTCCGTCGATGGCGGAAAGACCTGGAACAAATCGCGCACCCTCACCCACGGCGCCCAGCGCTCCCACAACCACGTCAAGACGGTCCTCAATCACGAGCAGAGCGACGGCAAGTTCCGCGTGATGTGGTCCTGCGGCGATGGCCAATCCCCTCCCAGCGACACCCAAGTCACCATGTACTACTTCGGCGACGGGATGGACGCCCCCCGTCAGATCGAGGCGTCGTAGGGAACGCATGCGGGAATTCTTGTTCCCCTCCATATTGCGACCATGAGCTTCGGGAAAGGCGAAATGTTCAGGAAGGGGTCGTAACGGGGCGGTGAGAATGTCGGCGCACACGACAGCGGCGGGATTGCGATGTCCCTCGCGCTTCTGCCGGTACGCGAAGAGGCTGCATATGGAGGGGTCGATGTTGATGCTGGTGAGCCGTCCTCTGCCGTTGAGCCAATCGCACAGAGAGTTGTCCCATTCGCCTGCGCCGATGCCCACGTTGCACACTCGGACGCCTGAAAAGATGCCGAAGCGCTCAACGACCTCGTTGCGCGTCCAGTATTCGAGGTAGAGGCAGCGCGGCGACCGGTTCCATGGGCCTGCATCCGGTCCGCCGGACTGGAGATACTGCTCGAACAATCGACGGTCGTCGTCATCTATCCTTGGCGTCCTTCTGGGGAATAAAATATCGCTGCATTCATTTTCCCACGGCGTAGCGGTAGTTCCACCGGCGGTTGGGCGCGCTATCGCCATTGACACCGAGTTCGGAGACGTCATCGAAGCTCTTGATGTTGTCGGCCCAGTGGAAATCAAACGCGGGCGCGCCTTCGGCTTCACCCACGAGCGCCCGGGGAACGGCGAGTTCCATGCCATTTCCGTTGACGCGGTATTCCGCCGCACCGGCCGGTTCCCAGGACCCGTCCCGCCATGCCTTTACGGTTGTCTCGGTGTCGCTGATGACTTCGGCGTTGACGGCGTAGTCGTATCCGAGCCAACCGGTTCCCGCGTCCTGATCCGTGTTCAGCAGCAACAGCATCCAATAGGGGTCGGTGTGAGGCGTGATGGAATGTGCTGTCTGGACGAAAAAGAACAGATGGTGTTCGTCATAGGCGGCCTTTGAAAGGACGAAATCGTTGCGGCCGGTGTCGTTGCGGTACACCAGCGTCCCGTAACCGGGATGGTCGCGGTGGACCACGTCGCCGATCGTGTCTCTGAACTCGGGCGTGACGGCCCGCCAATCGCCGAACGCGCCGTCCATGGCGACCGCAGCGGGCCCGCTCGATACGGGTAGCGGCCGCACGCCTTTGAAACGGCGCACCCAGCTCGCTAACTGGTAGTAATAGCTGTCGGAGTGGCCGCCGCGCATGGGTTCGCAGTCGCGGCTGTATTCGCGGGTGTATTGGTCCACGAACAACCCGCCGGGGTAATAACAGTCGGCATCGGTGTACGTGCTCCATTCCGTGTACCGTCCGGCCACCCACTCGTTCCAGCCGGTTACAAAGATGAACTTCGGATTGACCTCCATCGCGCGCCGCCACTGCTCTTCGAAATTGAGACCCAGATTGACGGCGTCTTCGCGGGGGTCGTTCCCGCCATCGTGCCAGCTGCGGCCCATTGCCCCGGCTTTGTGGGCCATCGGCGCGGGCCCGGGCGTGTTCGGCAGGGCGTTCTGGGCCACGCCGACGCTCATTTGCTCGGCCTCGCCCGCGCTGTTCGTGAACACGTGTTGCGGATGCACCTCAAGCCAGCTCCATTGGTCGGGTCCGTCGGGCCCCAGCCAATAATCGGGCATGGGGCGGCGGAACGTGAAAAAGGCGAGCATTTCCGGGTCTTTGATAAACTCCTTGTTGGCCAAAAGCAGCGGTTTGCCGTCCCACACGAACCAGAGGTCGCGCCAAAGGCCGGGTTTATAAAGGTCGTCCCAGAGGCGCTTGACCACCTCGGTCGGGTCCCAGAACGGCGCGATGAAACCGATAGCGGGAGTGCGGTTGCCTTCTTGCCGCATGGCCGTGTACTCGCGGCAGAGGGCCTCGTATTCGTCCTTCCAGGTCCAGGGAGGGTTGGTGGTGTCGAACAGAATAACGTCGATTCCCGCATCGGAAAGCATGCTCGCGTGCTTTCGAATTACGAAGGGATCGGTCATCAGGTAGTACCCAAGTTCCGGTTCGCCCCAATGGTGCGGCGCCCCGTTTTGCGGCCACGCCACCACGCCGTCCCTGGCCGTGGCGATGAGCTTGGTGTTATCGTTTGGGCCCCCCGGATTGGGACGGTGCCAGGTCCAGTAGAAAATGCCCGCCCACTTGTCGGGCTTCACGGGCCCGGTCTCGTCCAGGCCCGGAACCTCGCGTCCAAGGGCGTCGGTCGCGACCCACGTGTCGGCGAACGTGTCCGCGCCCTCATACGGCGTCCCGGCATATTCCTCGGCGGCAGCCGAAATGCACACGTATGCCACGGCGCTGACAATCATGAAACACCGCCATGATCCTCGTTTGAATAGCGCCTTTTGAGTCATTGATGAGTCCTCCCGTGCCCGTAAATACAGCCTGGCCAAGGTGTTCTTCCCTGCGGCGGCACAGTATGCCATTGGATAGTACCCGCCGGGCACGACCGGGGGCTCAAAGCTCCCCGCGCATGGCTGCTTACGGACAGGCCTATGGCTTACCCGCTGTTTGCAGCTCTGAAACGAACTCCTGGAAGCCCTTGTGACCGGCGAGAACCTGCGCGGCGGCCGCACGCAGCAGGTCGACCTGTTCGCGTTCGAGTTTGAAACTGGTGTGAAGACTGTCGAGGACCTGGCGTTCGTCCGGATTTTCGATGCCCGCGAAGCTCACTTCGACGAAACGGCAGTCCGGTCCGGAAGGCTTGTTTCCGTTCGCGTCCGTACCGCCGCAATCCAGCAGACCCTGAAGTTCATAGCTTCGGAGAAGCAGGCGAATATACTCGACCTCGGCCCGTGTGAAATTGGACAAGGGCGTTGTGCCTGCCGCGAGGAGCGTCTTGATGAATCCCAAGGGCGACTCCTTCGCATCCCAACCGCGGTCAACGCTCGTCTCCGCGTTCACGGTAATAATCAGAAACTTCTCGACGCCCTTGAAATAGCCCGCGGGTATGTCCGAATCGTTCCCAAGCGATTGGCGCAGCACCTGGATGACCGGCAACAACCCCAGGTTGTCGGCCACGCCGCCATCCGTGAGATGGATGAAGGGCCGACCCCGCTGGCCGTAGTGCGCCAGGCTGCGCGCATGGTCGTAGGTCCAGCTGTCGGGCTCCTCGGCGGCCAGAGCAGCTCTCTCCCATTCCGGCAGTCCATAGTCTGCGCCACGCTCATAATTCCGCAACGTCAGCGGAGGAAACGCGCCCGGAAATGCCGCCGAAGCCGCCACCGCATAGCCTATCGGGAAAGAACCGAGATCGGAATACAGGTGATCGAACTGGTCCTGAGTGAATTCGAACCGCGTGCCCGGCGCAATGTCCGTAGCGTTGATGATCAGGAACGGACGCCGTCCCGCGGCGCACAGATCGGCAAACGTCTTTTCTTCGAAGAACTCGCGGCCGAATCGCATGGCCATAATGTCGGTGCGGGTAAAAAACGGGGACAACAGGCGGAAATTCGTGCGTGGAAACAGGAGCTGCTTGATCAGATTGCCCTGGATGTTCTTGTACAGAACCTTCTCAGGGAAGTCCTCGAAGATGCGGTCGCCGAACAGGCCGTAGTATGCCGCAGGAAGGCTGCCGCCGGACACCGACGAGATGACGTCCACCTCGTCGAGCAGTGAACGTTCGGCTCCTCCCCACGTGATCCGGGTGTCGCGCAGGACCTCGAGCACGCCGTAGGCCAAGGCCGCGGCCCGCGTGCCGCCCCCCGAAAACGTCAACACGACCACGAGCGAGTCGCTGTTGGCGCCGCTCGGTCCGAAGTTCTTCATTCGGTATCCGTACGACGGGTCAAAATGATCCAGGCGCTGGTTGCGCGCACTCGGCGTGCTGACGCAGCCGCAGAGCATGAGGACTACCCCAAGCGCGCACGCGAGTGCCATGGGGCGGTCGAGATGACGCATTCTTTTCATATTTTGATCATGATAATGCATTCTTCCGCACAAGACCTCACGAGCCTGTAACCGATGTCTCCCGCCGCCAGAACCCATTATATCCTGGTCCAATAATCTATTCGCTCTCAACACCCCCGCGATTGCTGCGATGTAAGCAGCGCGCCCTGTGCCAGGTCCGAATAGGGCCCGAAACCGCGGTATTGGCCCTTCTCGACCGCCCTAATTCCCCCTACATTTCTCGACCCGCGTTTACATTGCTCAGGCGAATCAGACGGCTCAGACGGAGCGATGCCCCTTTTGAGCGATGACCATGATTTCGATCTCATCCAGGTCGATGGGGCGTTTACCCCAGTTTCCTGCCGTTCCGCCCCAGATGTTCAAGACTTTCAGGCCTGCCGCGCGAAACAAGAGCACGAGTTCAGTTGGCACAAATCCGCGCGCTCGCAACTCCATTTCAGGCAAGCCCGGCCTTGGCGCAACCGAGGACACGCTCGTCATCGTGGCGGCATCAAACTGGCCTTGGTCCGCGTCCTTTTGGGTATGCCTTCGAATTTGGGCCAACCCGTTCAGCACGGTAGATGCCGCCTTCGTTCCACGGAAAGAAGGCCGCGTCCGATGCCGCTCCCGCCGACATGCTTCAGCGTGGCCGCCGATTCCACGTGATTGATTCGCACGGCCATTCTCTGATTAACTCAGATAAGAGCATCTTCAGAATCATAATGGTGACCTCGCGGATACAGTTTCGCTCGCTTCGAAATGAGAAAGCAATCCCAGGAAGGGGAGGGTTAAACCGTGCAAGAATCCGAGAAAACCGCCCGCTCTGTGGCAGCGTTGCTGCTGTGCCCGGTACTTTGGTGTGTGGGGCTGAACGTCGCATACGGAGACAAGACCGAAGAAAAGGTCCGCTTTACGGACACCATCGCCGCGCTGGGAGGAAAGAATCTGGTGCCCAACGCGTCCTTCGAGGCGGGCGAGGCCGGATGGTCCTCCCTCGGGCATGGCGCCGGTTTCCAGAACGCTTGGGCTCCTCTGGCGCCGAATTGGGGCAACCTGAGTGCTCTGCACGGCACGGTGGAAGAGTCGTCAGGCACTCATGGCCGGGCTTTTCTGCGCATCCAACTGGGCGGTAACCACACGCCCGTATTCCATTTTGACTACTTCCATCCGGTGAATCACCGCGAGTTGCGGCCGTTGGCGGCGAATCTGGGTTGGCTCGAGGTGAACCCCGGCGAGCCCTATACAATCTCCCTCGACATGCGCGCATCCCGCAACGGTGTACCAGCCGCCTTCGGCGTTGAGAATGAAGACCCCGCCCAGGGGTTGTTGGCAGAACCGGAGGAGATTCTCGAGACGGTGGTTCTCACACAGGACTGGAAACGGTACAGCCACACGTTCGTGCCCAAGTATCCGTTTCTCTTTGTACTGGCCGGACCGGACTTGGCACAGGAAGAGAACGTCATCGTGGACGTGGACGCCATCCAGCTTGAGAAAGGGACCCAAGCCACAAGCTTCGTGCCGCGCAACGAACTCGAAGTCGGCATTGTCCCCTCGGCGTCCGCTGGCGTGTTTACCACAGGCGAGCCCGCGAGCCTGCAGATCACTGCCTGCAACAGCGCGAATGCCCCCGCACGCGCCAAAGTGAGTTTCAGGGTGATCGATTTCTTCGACAATCCGGTCGAACTTCCTGCCGTTACCATAGAGGTCCCGCCATCGTCCCTGGTGAAGAAAACCGTCCCCCTGCCGGCACAGTGGCAGGGCTTTTACCGGCTGGTGGCCGTTTGCAGGAGCGGCCAGACGGAGGAGGCGCGCCTGGTGCGTGTGGCTATCGTCCCGCCGCGAACAGCGCGTGAGACCGTTATCGGCGTCAACCACGCCTATCCCACGGAATTCCTGATCGAGCTGGCTAAGAAGGCCGGCGTGAGCTGGTATCGCGACTGGTCGCTCAAATGGCAGCACGTTGAACCAGAACCCGGGAAATTTCAGTGGGAAATCAGCGACCCGCAAATAAACCGGGTCGCCGCTCACGGCGTGAACGTGATAGCCATGATCCCTTTTCCCTCGGCCGAATGGAATTCCACGGCGCCGTCCCTGGAAACGCTCAAGGCCGAGTCGGAGCGTTACAGAGCGGGAGGACGAGGCGACGATCAGGAACTGATACCGCGGGCGCGATGGGCCTGGATGCCACGGGATGCAAACGAACTGGCCAACTTCATCAAAGCCGGAGTCGGTCGTTACACGGAGCAGGTCCAAGTTTGGGAGTTCTTGAATGAGCCCCTGTTTACATCCTATTCGCTGCCGGATACCGCTTCCTTGCGCAGCACGACGCTTGAAGGCCACACGTTCGACGATTACCTCAACCTGCTCCGGACAGCCGCTTCCGCTATCCGGGCCGCCAACCCCGGCGCCCGCATCGTTGGAGGGACGGGCATGTTCAACAATGCGAAATACACCATCCCGACGGTGGAGGCGGGCATCCTTGATACCGTCGATATCTTCGGCGTTCATGACTACCCCGGCAAGACCGAGCCGGAAGCCCGTTTCACACTAAGCGAAGAGTTGTTGGCGGCAATGAAAGCGCACGGCGGCCCCAAGCCCATCTGGATGACCGAATTCTCCTATTTCGGCACCGACGACCTGCCACGCACGCCGTTCAAACCCACGCCGGGTTCATTTTCCGAAAGCAGACTCCTCAGCGAGAAAGACGTCGCTGATTACATCATCCGTTACTGCACGATGTTTTTGGGGCGCGGCGGCGAAAAGATCTTTCTGCATTCCGGATGCACCGGTTCGGTAAACAAACCCGGCACGGAAAGCTGCCTGTTTGCCGGCGGCGGCGTGCGTAAGGTTTTCGCCGCACTCGCCGTCTTCACCGAACTGATGGGACCCAGCCCGCAATACATTGCGGACAAGACCGGCGCAGGTGGCCTGGTTTTCGCCTTTGAGACCGGCCGCCAGGCCGTTCTGGTGTTATGGGACCCGGAAGAGAACGCAACGGTCAGCGTGCCGGACAGAGCAACTCGTCTCAACATCATGGGGCAGGAAATCAACAGGTCCAGGCTGCGCCTCACCGCCTCGCCGGTCTACTTGATTGGCGAGACCGGCTCGGCGAGACAACTCTTCCTGGAATGCGCCAGGGCAGCTCAGTGAATAGGCAAGATCGACGGCCCGTATAGTCAAGATATTCGATTGAGGTTGTAAGCGGTTCTGATTGAGTGTCTCATTTTCGAAGACTACGTACACGGCAGGGACGGAGGCATGTAGGCAAAAAGGGGTAGGGAGGGCAGGTCCATGGCATGGAAAGTTTTCTACAGTTTTCACTACGAGCAGGACAGCTCGCGTGCCGAAAAGGTACGGCAAATCCGCTTCGTCGAAGGAAATCAACCCGCAACGGACAATGACTGGGAAACCATTACGAAAGGTGGTGCCGCTACCATTCAGAAATGGCTCGACAGTCAACTCCAGGGGAAGGATGCCGCGATCGTCCTGATTGGCGAGTACACAGCCGAACGGAAATTGATAAACTACGAAATCCGAAGGGCTTGGCAAGCCCGAAAGGGTGTGCTTGGCATCTATGTCCACAACCTCGAAGACCGCTGGGGGGAACAATCACCCAAAGGGAGAAACCCTTTTGACGATATCACGTTCAGGTCGGGCACGTTCTCCAGGATCGTGATTGCCTATGACCCGCCTTTCAGCAGGAGCAAAGACGTCTACAATCACATCGCTGACAACATCAGCGCCTGGATAAGTGATGCGGTAAAGATCAGGGGACAATATGCCTGATGCCCCGCGTAATTTCGGGGACACAATACTCAATTGTCACTACGAATCCACAGAACATTCATGGCAGGTAGTGCGCGCAATAGCCCAATTGAGTATTGTGTCCCCGAAATTACCAAGCTCAGTCCTGAGGTACGAAGACGTAGTCAATTCTGACGACGGCTGTGGGCCCGCTGGTGCCGCCTGAACCCACAACGACGCAACTGCCGTCCTCATTCAGTACCAAGTCCTGGATCCGTTTTGCGCCAAACTCTTCCATCTCGAAATTCCAGAGAAGGACGCCGGCCGCCGAAAACTTCGACAACATCATGTAGCCCGCATGGCTCTTACCGCCTACAATAAACCCACCGTCAGGGGTTTCCTTGATTACCCGCGGATCCTCAACTTTCTGGACGTCTGGCTCCCAATTCGACCACTCCACCTCACCCTCGCTGTTGAGCTTGGCCAGCCACGTCCCATACATCAACGCTTTCGTGATGTTGTTGATGAGGTCTCCCGCGACGAGGTAGCTGCCGTTCGCCGTTTGTGTGACTGCATGCGCGAGAGCGCCATGGTTAGCTTCTGTATACTGGTACAATTGCGACCATTGCCACCCCCCATCGCCGTCTGTCTTGATGATGAGAGCGTAGTATTGGCCGTCGTCCTGCGCGTTTCCTGCCAGGACATATCCGCCGTCAGACGTCTGTTGGCCATCTTCAATCTCTTCGGGGTAATCGCCGTTATTGTCGGTGTCAATGACCGTCACGAAGCCCGAAGTGCCCAGCTCGCCCAGGCTGTCAGTCTTCAGGATAGTCGATTGATAGGGCCCAATATACGAAACGCCAAACGCGGCATACCCGCCGTCGCCAGTCGGCTCGAGGATCGCAGGGTTGTTGGGACCACAGTAAACCGTAGTTCCGGGTCGATACGGCGAATACGCCTTCTCCCAGACTTGGTTGCGGCCGGAGTCATATTTCACAAGCACGTAACACGTGTCAGTAGGAATCTCGTCATCCGGTAGTTGCCCGCGCCCAAGAAAGACAAAGCCACCGTCGTCGGCTTCGACGAGCCCCTTTGCCGTGCATCGCCAATACTCAGCGGTGCCTACAATACGTGATGGAAACAGTTCCCAGGACTTGGCGCCACTCGCCGAAAGCTTCAGCCCGTACATGTGATAGCCAGTATCGCCGCCGCTTACCAGATAGCCCCCGTCCGAGGCATTCTCAATATTCAAACCCCAGATGCTGTTTGGCGTTGGTATGTAGCTCCAGCCAACAGTTGGCTCATCTGCAACAGGCCCCGGCCCCGTGGAGATCACAAGGTCCACTGCCGTATCGGCGTTTACGTGAGTGCCTCCCGTTGGCGTTTGCGATATGACATGCCCCGCCTCGATGGTTTCACTGGCTTCCGTGGTTACATCGCCAAGCTGCAAGTGCGCAGCCGTCAGTGCTGCCTCGGCAGCATCCTGAGTCTGTTCAAACAGGTTCGGCACTTCCACACCGCTCGAAACGACAAGATCCACGGCTGTATTTTGTTCAACACTGGTTCCCGCCGCGGGCGTATGCCGGATAACCAGGCCGACATCGACGGTAAGGCTCGCCTCGGTTGTGACAGCCCCAAGCTGGAGCGGCACAGCTCCAAGCACGAGCGCTGCACCGGTCTCAGTCATGCCCTGCACATCGGGGACCGTTACCGTGGTCGGCGAAGGCGGACAGCCGAAATTCAGGAAGGCTAACAATCCAAGCAACAATATGCCTACATACTTGTACTTCAACATTGTATAGCTCCTTTGTCGAGAACGTTGACTTGTGAAAATCGTAAAGGAAGACTTTCCGCCTTGCTCCGCTTCCGGCTGGCGTGGGGGATCTTGTATCATACAACGATGACCGATTTCCATTTGTTTCTTGCCGCGGCCGAGCCAGAATAGGGTGAACAACTCTTGAGCGCTCCCCATGCTGAAGTCGGGGTCGCTGCCGCCGACGCCTTATTGCGTATCGAACGCCGGATAGCCCGGTAATTGTAGGGTGCTATCCATCCGCATTTGCAGCCCCGGGTACGTCCTATTGCTCCACCCGCGCATTGACCAGGGCGAAACACAGTTCTAGGCCATGGACGGCTACCTTGCGCGCCGAGATCTTCTCATCGGCATGGTGAAGGTGCTGCGGGACGTTCTCAAGGCCGACGACCCGCCCGATGCCTATGGCGTAGGGTACACCGCTCTCGCGTGGACCCACGATGGCCAGACCCGGGTGCGCAACCTGCCCACTTCTTCGACCCAGATCCGCAGAAAGCCGCCCGGGATCACGCCCATGCCTGGATCGACGGGCAGGTTCTTGTTGACGACCAAGTCTACTTCCATTACGGCGGCTGCGCCCGTGGCCGCAAGGTCAACCGGTTCGAGGAACGCCAGATTGGCCAGGTGAGGTTGCCGCGCGACCGCTGTGTCGCCCGCGAAGCCCAATCGCAGCCCGGGCGTCCCCGCACGCCGTGGATGACTCGGCCTTGGTTCAGAGGCTCCAGCCGTCGCGGTACGGGCGATGGAGGTAGTCGTTCGCCTTTTCGTTGTTGGTGAACTTGAGATTGGGGCCGTCCCAGGCGAGTTTGGTCCCCGCGCGAAGGGCAACGTTGCCCAGCAGCGGCGTCTCGGTGAGCAGCCCCGCGTGGTCCACGAAATTCGCTCCTGCGGGCGCCCCGCCCCGGCACGCGTCTACCCATTCCTTGTAGTGTCCCACTGAACGGGGAAGCGTCTTGGGGGGCATCGCGTACGACTCCATGCGGGCCTCGGGGATTAGTCGGTAACCCATCATCTTCCCTTTCTCACCCGTATAGATAACGTCTTCGATGCGGTACTCGGGCTCGAGTTCCTCGGGACGCGGCGGCTTCAACCCGCCGTCATACCAGGTCAGCTTCACCGGCGGCATGTCACCCCGGGCTGGGAACTGATAGCGGGCGATCACCCCTTGGGGATAGATCTCCGGGTCAAGTTTCGTGGAACTCGCCTCGACACTTACAGGATAGGTCAGCTTCAAGGCCTTGAATACGGTAGAAAGCTTGTGGCACCCGAGGTCGCCAAGGAGCCCGGTTCCGAAATCCCACCAGTTCCGCCACGTCCACGGACAATACTCGGGGTGATAAGGCCGTTCGGGCGCGGGTCCCAGCCAGAGGTCCCAGTCGAGCCCGTCAGGGACGGGCGGGGTGTCCGTGGGCCGTCCCTCGAAGGCGGGATAGTGCCAGAACCGCGCCCCGTGCCAAACCTCGACTTCGCGCACGGGCCCTATAGCGCCTTCCCATATCATCTCGCAGGTCACCCGTGCTTCCTCCGCGGCCTGGCCGTGATTGCCTAACTGCGTGGCCACGCCGGCCTTGCGCGCTGCCTCCGTGACTTGCCGCGCCTCATACACCGAGTACGTGAGCGGTTTCTCGCAATAGACGTGCTTGCCCCGTTTCAGCGCCGCCATTGTGATGACCGCGTGAGTGTGGTCCGGCGTCGACACGACCACGCCATCGACATCCTCCTTGTCCAAGAGTTCACGGTAATCCGCGTAGGCCCGGCACCCTTGATAGCTGCCAGAAGCACTCGTCTTCGTATAGTACTCGTCCGCCAACCGCCTCGCAGGTTCCCGGCCAGCGGGTTTGCGATCCCTGCCCGATGACCAATTCCATGACTGATAGTCGCTCGACTCCTTTACCACGTCGCACACGGCCACAACCTGTACCTCAGCGAACTGGAGCAGCGACATGAGGTTCTGTATGCCCTGTCCGCCCGTCCCAATGAACGCCAGCGTTGTCCTTTCACTCGGCGGAATAGGGTCTGCTGCTCCCAGCGCATGCCGGGCAACAACGCCCAATACCGCCGCCCCGGCAGTCCCCCCCAGAAATGTTCGCCGTGACATCCCGCCTCCACGTCCACTACGATTCAGCCTGACCTTGCGCCCCGGGCTTAACATTGATGATCCTCCTTGGACGGGTGCAGCCTCCCGGCCGGTCCGAGAAAACACAAACATAGCCTTCGAATTGAGGCCAGCATATCCTGCGTCTCAGGGACTGTCAATATAACGAAGATAGATAACTATGGGTAATGAAATCTAATTTCAGGGACACAATACTCAATTGTCACTACGAATCCACAGAACATTCATGGCAGGTAGTGCGCGCGAGAGCCCAATTGAGTATTGTGTCCCCGAAATTAACCGTTGCAGTATGGCAGAGGCACGCGACTGCAGAGATACGCTTCGTCTTGAGACGCGTAGTTTGACGTGAATAACGGCAAGACACTTGCATCAACGCTCAGGCCATATTCGCTCTCGAGAATGAAACCGAATCCGTCTAGTTGAGTCTCCAAGTTGATGGGCGTCCAGCGGAGCACGTCCACAAGGGGGTCCTGGTCCCACCGAAAACGGAATATCGGCGTGATGGTGTAGCCGCAGAGGCACGGCGGCCGGGGGGCGGTCCCCGAATAACCCATCACGTCCAGCCAGTAACCCCATTCCCGCTGGAAACGGGTGTCCGACATCCGGACGCACACCACATCGTCCGTAACAAAGCTCCGCACCCACGCCTCGATCGTCATAGGTTCATCCTGCACCGAAAGGTCGAGCACCATGAGTTCGCCGTCCACGTTGAGCACGACGGAGTGATGGTAGGGCCAGTAGATGAAGAAGGGGTCTCCTGAGACCGGTGTACCGTCTGGCTGGACCAGTGTTTGTTCGGCGATCAGCGGCCCGCTGACGTTGATCGTGGCCACGTCAATGCCCGCGTTTTCGGCCAAGTCCGCGATGTGTTCTGGCGTGATGTCCTCCTCGCGCATGACAGGGGGCGTCTCGCTCAGCGGAAACGACACCGATGCGATCGCATACTGCATCGCCAGCGTGCGTTCCTCGCAGGCCGTGTTGACCATGGCCCACGCGACGCCCCGGGGCTCGCCGCCGGCGGCAACGGTCTGCATGCCTCGTACGTAGGCGCCCAGCGCCGTCGCGTCTGCGAACGAGACAGGACGCATGCCGGGGATCGGCGCGTTCGTGGAATCTGCGCAGTCCGGCCCAGCGGAGACCACAATGTTGACCGTGCTGCCTGGAGCTGCCCACGCGCCCGGCAGCGGCTCCTGCGATACGACGCACCCCACGGGAACCGTATCGCTCAACGCGTCAGTCACCTCGCCCGACAGGAGTCCCGTATCGCTCAGCGCCGCCTCCAAGTCCTCTTCCGCCATCCCCAACAGGCTTGGCACAAGGTGATACGAACAAGGACAACCGCTTAGCACAACAAACACAGCGATGAGCGTGATTGCCCCAACTGCGTGGTTCAGGCGAATTCTCAACAGTGTCGTTGGCATGGGATGTTCCCTCGCTTCTTCTTGGGGCCCCTACCCCCAGCAGCAGTCTAGGGACAGAATTCGATGCTGTCAACTGGCGTGGCCCCGCGCCCGCTGGGTCTGACAGATCATCTTCTTCACGATCCTCTGTTTCCCACTGGCGGATCAGTGTGACCACCAGAAGCCACGCCTGCAGATCGTTTCGGGCACGCGGGCGAACCCTGTCGTTCCCGAAAACTCGTTCTTGTTGCCAGGCAAGAACTTGTGGGGGTCGGGCGTACGTCTGAATTCGTCGTCCCGCGACGCCTCTCTCACGTTTTCCGCTTCGTACGGCGTCTGGGATGTGTCATCTGTGCGTACTGATCCGTCTGGAAAACGAGTTCTTCACGTGCGGGCCGCCTAGCCGCACTGTTGCGCGTGGCGGCCATGTCTTTCCCGCCGCAGACCGGGCATGGCGTGTATCCCAGGGCCTCTAAACTGCGGACGTCTTCTTTCTGCCGGTGTTGCACAGGGAGGTTCGCGCAGTTCGTCCCGTGATAGTACCGGTCCGTGCCTCCGACGTACGGTTTCTGGTTAACCTGGAGAGGTGCAGCCGCCGCCCGTGCGTTACCGGCCTGTACCGACGCCGGCGATGGTGTCATCGAATTTCCGCCTGGCTATTCCCGCGCAACGAGGCAACATACTCAGCACGGCCTTCCTCCATCCACTTCCAGATCGCGTCGTACCACAGGCCGACGCGGCGTTTCTCCAGGTCCGATTGCGCGAGGGCCTGTGCTTCGGACATCAGTTCACCCAGTTGTTCCATTCGTTCTGCGGTTCCCAGGTGTGTCCACGCGACGTTCTTCCAGTCGATGCCATTCTTTCGATGGAAGGGCGGCGGATAGTTTTCCGGGTCGCAGGCAATTTGCTCAATGCGCCTGTAAAACTCCTCCATCGGTTTGGCGGCCGCGCCGAAATAGCGGCGGAAGAACTCGTGCAGTATGGCGTCCACGTCTTGAGCGGGGTCATCCCAGAGCTTGGCGATCACATATGCTTCGAGCATGTCCTGTTCGCCGCACACGAAGATCCCCCGGACACCATCCCGAATGAACATGCGCATGGACTTCGCCGTTTCGTGCACCATCACGTTTGGGAAACACTTCCATTTATCGATGAGCGCAGGCTCCATGGGATGATGGTAGTAGTTCCAGAGAAACATCGGCGCCTTGGCTTTTTGCAGCCATTCCCTGTAAAGCCGCATATCATTCTCGCGCATCTCCTCGTGGATGGCGTATACGCAGGTGTGCAGGCATGGGGCCACGGATACATTTGGCTCGACCTCGAAGCCGTGCGGTGGCAGGGCATAATTCCAATAAGCCAGCGTGGCAATGTACTTGTCGGGATGAGTCTTCCGCACTTCCCGCGCAACCGCATTCACAAATGAGAAAAAGTAGTTGCTGACCGTGCCGCTGCTAAACTGCCCGGTTCCCATGTCCTTACCTGAATCCAGCAGCGCCCTGCATTGCTCACAAGTGCAGAAATTCGAATTGTCGTCCGGAACAATCGCAAAGTAATTGCCTACTGCTTTCCAGCCCTCGGGGACGTCTCTCCTTCCATCGAAGAAATCGCGTGCCATCTGGGCGACTTCCTCCACCAGTCTGGGATTCGTGTAACAGAGCTGCGTCCCACGACCCTTTCCTTGGGCCTGATATTCGGGATTCGTGAACATGGCTTGAATGGTTTTGGGATGGAATGTGTGGTTGCAGGCCCATTTCTCGCCACCCAGGCGCAGTCGCCGCCAGAACAAATACACCTCCTGCCGCATGACCGGCCCCCATTGCTTCTGCATGAATGGCCAATTGCCGGACCATAGCGCATTGCGGCACTTAAGGGCTGGCGAACGGCGTATGTCCACGCCTTGAACCGTGAGGGTCTTCTGGGAGGGAAACACCATGCTCGTTTCCGATGGTCCGTACCAGCGGACGTTGCAGAAGCGTTCGATGAAGTCATAAGTTGCATAACAGGTTCCTTGGTCGGCATAGACGCCCGGAAGCTCGATTTCACCCGTGCTTCGCTCAGGCAAGCCCACTGTCTTCCAATAGTCAATGCGGTGGCGCGTGTCAGCAAGCGTGTTACCGCAACTCATGGGCCGGCCGAATTCCCGCCGATTGGCATCCGTGTCCTCCCAATCGCGGCCGATGAGGATCACAGTCTCTGGGCGAAACGCGATGAGATACTCCTGCGGGGCGAAATCCGTGCTTTTGAGTCCCATCGCGCGAGTCGCCGAACTGTCGCCCACAAGCACCCGCGGTCCGGTGACAGGGTCGGTATCAGGGCGGATTGACAACTCGGCGCTCGTAATCTTGAGCACATGGTATTGAAGCTCTAGCGCCGCCAAGCGCGCCGCGGGCGTCGCGTGTTCCGACACAACAATCGTGCACGCAGGCTGCCCATCCCGTGCAAGCGTAAATGCGGGTTTGTCAGTCGGCCCGGCGCTTTCATGCCCGAACTCCGCGCATGCACTGCAGAAGTGCAAGAGACACGTCAGAACGCAAGACCACAAGATACGATGCATCGTAAGACCTTTGCTCAAAGTCGGGGCTCCTCTGTTCGCAAGCCTATGTCGAGTTCGCCGCGGCAGATTCAGCACGTGCGCTTGTAGCAGTCAGACGCAGAATCGCTACTGCCATTGCAGACACACTCGCGTCTTCTCCCCCGTGATTTGCCAGGACTTCCCTTACGAGACCAGCGTAGCGCCCGCGCCGATTCTCATTCAAACGCAGAGAAACGCTCCATGCACAGGAAATCAGCCGCATCCTTTCCGTAGGCGCCGATGCCATCTCTCTGAAAGTAGCGGGGGCGGGGTTCGAACCCGCGATTGGGCCGCGGGTTCGCGTCCCGCAGCCTCACCCCTCGACCGCGAGTTCGAAGCACGCCGCTTCTTCTGCATTCCGGACGAATAATCTCCCGTGCGCAATGATGGGGTGATTCCAGGTCTTACCGCCGATCGCCTGGAAACGGGCGATCACCCTGAACCCGCCCGGTACAGCCGGAACAAAAGCCACTTCTCCTATTTCGCTCAGCACGAGAAGCATGTCCATGTCCGCAATAAGCAGCAACTGTCCGCTGAACGGCTCTCCTGTCCAGAGCCGCTTGCCGGTTTCGACCTCAAGGCAGGCCAAGCGCTCGCCGTCATATCCGTAGTAGTGGCCCTCGTGGAATACGCCGTTGTTGAAGTACGGCCGGCATTTCTCACATGTCCATCTCTCTTCGGCCGTCCACTCAGAATCCTGTTCTTTGACGCGCACCAGGCGCGTTCCGGTGCCGGTCGTTGCTGCCAGCATCACGCATTCTTGG
This sequence comes from Candidatus Hydrogenedentota bacterium, assembly GCA_035416745.1. Taxonomy (NCBI): domain Bacteria; kingdom Pseudomonadati; phylum Candidatus Hydrogenedentota; species Candidatus Hydrogenedentota bacterium. Next base: position 52,071 of record DAOLNV010000029.1, read on the forward strand.
TTGTATACGAATGGTTGTACGCTGCGAGGGTACTTCTCGCTTTTCCATTTATAAGCCCACAGCCGGTCCCCCGTCTCCGCCACAAAACCCTCCAACCCGGCATTACTTGCCATGACCACCTGCGGCACGCCCCTTACCGCATCCAGCATCGGGGAACAGTAACCGCCGCCCAACTCTCCTCCCCGCCATGCCTCCGCGCCGGTAATACCGTCATAAGCGATGACACACTCACCTTCGCCCCCGCCGGTGAACACGATTAACAGATGCCCGGCCACAAGGGGTGAACTGCAGAATCCATACGTGGGCACATCCATTTCCGCGTCTTTCTTCAGATCGCGCTGCCAAATACCCGCGCCTGTAGTGGCATCAAGGCACTGCAGAATTCCAGTGCACCCTTGTGTGTAAAGTCTGCCCTCGGCATACACCGGCGTAGCGCGCGGCCCCAATCCCATCGAATCGTCATAGACCGCTTGTATGCTGTTATTCCATACCGGTTCCCCCGTGGCCGCTTGGTAACAGGTCACCAATTCCTCTTCGCCGCGTTGCTCCTGGGTAAACAGATAGTCGCCCACCGCGATAAACGACGACCAGCCTGCGCCGATTGGCCGCCGCCATATCTCTCGGGGCGGCGCGCTCTTGTCGATACGGAAGCGCACGCCATTGAGGATGGCTTGCCGCCCGGCCCCGCGAAAATCAGGCCAGTCGTCCGGACCCGGAACGGGGGGGAGCTCCGCCACACCGCCCCCCTCCAAAGCGAACTCCTTCTCTGAGCGCTCGACCTCCGTCGGACGCCATCGCCAGGACAGAATGGGTGCTAAATCGCCGCCGAGACTCTCCACACGTAGGGCGCCAAAGACCCCCGTACACCCCAAAAGACATGCTACAAGCAGCCAACGCCGTGTCCGCCACCGCATCCGATATGTCGCCAGCAAGACCAGCACCGTACCTATGGTCATATAAGGCACGGCAATCGCGACCAACAAGGCGCCGAACCATAGGGGACGCTGAGAAAGTGCGATTACCGTAACGGCGACACCGAATAGAACAAAGCCCGCGAGGCGGCTCCATACCGGTACCCGGCTCAACGCCAGCCACCAGAGAACAAACAGGAGCGTCGATATCAGCGGGACCCCGCCCAGCGCGATCCCGTTCTCGATATTGTTCGTCGATCCGAACAAGCGCAATGCCACTGCCGCCGCCACGTGAATCAATGCAATCGCCGCCGGCGGCCATAGCCGTATCCGATCGCTCTTTACTATGCCCGTTGTCTGATCTCGCACTTGATCTATAGCCTCAGTAATTTCGGGGACACAATACTAAATTGTCCCTACGAATCCACAGAACATTCATGGCAGGTAGTGCGCGCGAGAGCCCAATTGAGTATTGTGTCCCCGAAATTAGCCACCCGAACGAAAACATACCGACCTATACGTTCATCAGCGATCGGCGACCTTCACGACAGGCGGCTGTTTCCATGTGCCGTTGAGGACGTCTTCTTTCGGCCAGTAGATCCGCAGAACTGTCATAAATGGCCCATTGGGCGCGGGCAGCCAGTTGGATTCCTTGTCCTTGCCGGGCGAATCCTTTTGAATGTAAACCGTCAACCCACCATCGGGGTCGAGCTTGAGACCCGGTAGCATCGGAGAATTGATGAGATATCGATTGATGGGGTTCGCGACCAAGAGGGACTCCGGCAGTTGGTACATCGTCAAAGACCAGAAGGCATTGGCAGGCGGCAACTGGCCGGGCGCGAAACGCAAGGCATAGCGGTTATTCGAGGCGTCCAGGCCCTTGCCGGCTGCATCCAACTGATAGACAGGATACAGGGCCTCCTGCTTCGAGTTGCCGTAGATTCCCAACACCGCCCCGGCGAAGCGGTAGAGATATTTGTTCTTCAGGTATTCGCGCGTGCCAAACAAATCTCCGCTGTTTACTTTGCCGGTCGCCAGAAGGGTCTCTTGGAATTCCTTGAGCTCTTTCCAGGCATCGGCTATACCATCGGACATCGCCTGTTTCACCTCGGGCGAGAGATTCGCTACGTCGATGTGCTTACCCGCTCCAATACCGATCTCGCCAAACCGCTTCATCAGGTCCTTCTCGGAAGGCGCGGTTGGGCAGAACTGCAGAACGAAGTTGAGGACGTTGAAGAACTCCAACGACGTCTTCTGGTCTGCGGGCGTCAGCGGCCGAATCCACTCAATCGCCGGGGCGGGTTTGGGTGCGGGCTTCCCCAGAAAAGCCGAGAGTGGCTGCAACTTATACCCCGCCTGGACTTTCTTCACGTTGTCGAGGTCACCAGGGTTGAAGAGCTGCGTACGGTAGACAATCAGAGCAAGTTCCGTCTCCGAGCGAATGACTTTCGTGATTCCTTTCGGCTTTTCCCCTTTCCAGGCCGGCCCGGCGACCAGAAAGCTGCCACCCTCGTTGCCGGTGGTACGGCTGCCGCAGTAATCGAAGTTGAACGTATAGGCATCAATGAACTGCAGCGAATAGTAGCGTTCCTTCTCGATAGCGGGCACGGTAACGACCATCGGCTCGGCCCTGAGGTCCAGACCCGCCATGGAATAAGGCGTGTCTGAGTTGGGTGTTTGGATGGCCTTGTCATCGGGAGTGAAGACACGCGCCACATTCGCAATCTCGTTCCACGGTGCTTTGAACTCCGGATTCTTGGCATCCACGTGGTATGCGTACGTGATACGATAGCCATCGACGATCGGGTTGCCGTAGATGTAGGCTTCCTTGGCGATAGTGCGTGCTTCCTTGGCACGGGCTACATCCGCAGCGTGGGCACTCATCGCCAGACAGCCGATGATTGCGGCCACAAGGATTACACCGGATACTCGTTCTCTTCTCATTGTGTCCTCTCCTCAGTAATTTCGGGGACACAATACTAAATTGTCCCTACGAATCCACAGAACATTCATGGCAGGTAGTGCGCGCGAGAGCCCAATTGAGTATTGTGTCCCCGAAATTAGAATGAATGGTGGGCGGTACAAGACTCGAACTTGTGGCCCCCTGCGTGTAAAGCAGGTGCTCTAACCAACTGAGCTAACCGCCCTCGCAAAGAAAAGAGTGTAACATTTGGCGGAGGATCTTGGCAAACGGAGGGCCCCGGTCTCTACATTCGATGGGACCAAAATGGGCGGGCTAAAGGATCCTCTGTTTGGAGAATGTCGGTCCCGCTCACATGAAATACATTTGATCCCGCAATCCCTGGGCTGTCCGTCATTCTTAACCGCTTGAGGCAAATCCCGCAAGGGGGCAGCGATGCTGGATCGGCTCAGTTCCTTTGTGGAACCGGCCCCCTCGCCGATCATTGTGGCTCAGCCTTCCGTCATGCGTCTGCCTCATCCTCATTTCGCACGTCTGAAACTCCCGCAAAGCAAAGAGAATTGCTATTTACATCATCACATGATTAATGTATAATATTGAGGCCCCTGAGTATTTAGCTGGTTATTTGCAAGTAAGGTCGAATCGGGTCTGATTTGGGGCAGCTCTAAGGCATATCGCTTTGGCGCTAACATCCACAGGGGGTAAGCACACTATGGCAAGACTTCTATCGCTCTTTCTCGGTGTCGCTGTTGCGAGCTCGCACATCGGATGCGCGACAGCACAAAGTCACCGGGCCGATGTGACTGATGATACCGGCCAGAGATTGACGGTTGGCACCGTTCAAAAGGAAATCCGGGAAGGAATGAGCCAAGCTCAAGTTGCGGAGGTTCTCGGGTCTCCGAATATCGTTTCGACGGATGAGAACCGCAGAGAGGTCTGGATCTACGATAAGTTCGCGACGGAAACCGTGTATTCAACCAGTTCAGGGGGTATTTCAGCACTGATACTGGGAGGCGGTCCCGTGGGAAGCGGAGGCATGGGAGGAGGTGCTGGAGCTGGCGCTTCACGAAGTGCGGGAGCTAGTTCAAGAACTCAACGCACGCTTACCATTATCATTAAGTATGATGAAAACAAGTTAGTGCGGGACTTCGCGTATCACACTTCAAGCTTTTGAGGTTCGACCATGAGAATCAATATCACTATCTGTCTACTATTCGTGCTTACGCTCGTTGGCAGCTGTGCCACCTCTGTACCCAAAGAAGCTCTGGCTCTGAGACCTGAAGCGCTCGAATTGCGGCAACTTCAAACACGTGTCTTCGAAACCACAGAGGAAGAAAGACTGCTGACAGCAGGACTTGGTGTTCTCCAAGACTTGGGATTCAACATCGACGAGTCCGAATCTAAACTCGGGGTGATCGTAGGGTCAAAGCAGAGGTCTGCGCGAGATGCGGGCGAAATAGCGGGTAAAGTCGTCTTAGGGGCGCTGCTGGGCGCGAATGTCCCGTGGGACAATCAGCAGATAATCCGTGTTGCGCTCGTTACACGACCGCACCCGGAATCTCGGACATCTGTGCGGGTGACATTTCAACGACGGATTTGGAACAGTAACGGCCAGCTATCCAAAATCGAGAGTATCGAAGACCCCGAGATCTATCAAGAGTTTTTTACCCGGCTTTCTAAGGGGGTATTTCTAGAGGCGCACGAGATCTAGAGGTGAGGACTATGAACAAAACACTACTATTTGTGAGCATGCTTATTATCGGCGGGATAGGATGTCAGAGTTCAGCCAACAAACAGATACTGGCCACAGGTGACTCGCAGGTTGCGCTGAGACAAATACAGACGCGTGCCTTTGACACAACAGACAAACAGAATATGCTGAGAACGTCGATAGCCACTTTGCAGGATTTGGGTTTTGTGATAGACAAAGCGGATGATGAGCTTGGCACGGTAAGCGCCACCAAACTCGACGGATACGCACTCCGCATGACGGTCTCGGTACGCCCGCGAGGAGAAACACAATTGCTTGTGCGAGCGAACGCACAATTCAACGAGAAAGCCGTGGAGGACCCCGAGCCTTACCAGCAGTTCTTTGTGGCCTTGGAAAAAGCCCTGTTCCTCGAAGCACACGAAGTGGAATAGAACGAACCAATTGGCGCTTTCGGCCAATTCGTGCTTGCCGCGACAATTCGCCAAACAGCCCGAGAGGTCCCTGTGTCCTATTGTGAGAGTGCCCCCTCGCCGGTCATTGTGGCGCAGGCTTTCAGGCTTTGCCGGTCTGCCCTTTTCAACATGGCATACGCGTCTTGCTCATGATTGGCGGCGTGCACGGGCAGGTGTGCAGGAGCCCTTCGGTCGCAGGAGCAGCGTGCAACAGCGGACCGGGCCACAGTGGGTGCCCGAGCAAGTAATGTGCATGAAGGGTCTGAACGTGTGAAAAGTTTGAAGGGATTGGAAAACGCGCCATAACCCGCGCCGCTCCAGAAGCCCCGCAAGGGGCGGCAGAGAATAGCCCAGGGCCAGCCAGGCGGAACGCGTGGCGCAGCCCTGGGATCCGCCCACCCCATGGCCAAGCCCCGCAAGGGGGCGGCGGAAGCCCCTATTCAGGGCGGTCATAGAAAACATGAGCAATACGCTGAGAACACCCTCAGATTGGAGATCGTCTGCCGGAATAGCGGGCCAACAGGTCTGTCCCGCCCGGCCAGGGGACCGGACTGACACCTCGTCCTCGGCGCCGGGCGTGCTGGGCCACGGTGCTCGGACAGCCTGGGCAATATGCCCGCCAGCTTGATTGAATATCAGGCCTCGACAATGCCCAGCGGCTGGCGTTCGCGCCATTTGCCGCGGGTAAAATCGGGGAAATCCACCGGACGGCTCTTGTCGGCGACGGACATTTCGCTGAGCGGCGCTATTACGCTCCAGGCCACGGCGTCATAGACGTCCGAGTCGGGTTCGATTCCTTCGCGCAGGCACTTGAGCAGGCGATACATCATGATGTAGTCGCCGCCGCCGTGCCCGTGGCCGAGGGCGTTCTGTTGGAGCGCCTTCCATAGGGGATGCTCGAATTCTTCGAGGTAGGGGCCGATATCCTCCCACTGATCGCCTTGGCTGCGCCCTTCGATGAAGATTTTGTCGAGGGTACCCATGTACAGGCCGTTCGTGCCCTGTGCGCGGTAGATGAGGTCGTAGGGCCTTGGCGCCTGGGTGTCGTGGTACAGAGTCACGGTCAGGCCGTTCTCGGTGCGGATCAAGGTTATGTTGATGTCGCCCAGCGCATATTCGCGCGTCGCCAGAGGGTGGTCCGGCCCGAAATGTTTGGCCGCGTAGAGATTGAGTCCGCGTGATTTGCTGCTCATGGAGACCAGGTACGCGAACTGGTCGCCCCGCGTGATGTTCATCCATTGCCCTACGGGACCTACCTGGTGGGTAGGATAGAGGCAGCCGTTGCGCCGGGCTTCGTGTTCGCCGCACCACAGAAGGTTGCCCTCGGCGTCGAAAACGTTGTTGGCGATGCGGTAGTGCTGGTACCCCGCCTCGGCATGGAGCATCTCGCCGAGCAATCCCCTGCGCACCATGTTCAAGACCATCATGGCGTTGCGGAAATAGCAGCAATTCTCCAGCAAGACGCAGTGTTTTCCGGTCTTTTCGGCCGTGTCCACCAGTTGCCAGCATTCGTCGACGGTGACCGCCGCGGGAACCTCGGTCGCGGTATGTTTGCCGGATTCCATGGCCGCAACGCAGATGGGCACGTGCCAGTGCCACGGCGCGGCGTTCATGACGAGGTCCAAGTCCTCTTGTTCGCACAGCCGCCGGAAGTCCTGGTCGCCCTGCGAGTAACCGGCCGGCTTGGGGCGCCCCTGCCCCTCGAGCACGGTTTGAGCTTCGGCAACGCGCTCGGGGACGACGTCGCAGACAGCCCGGATTTCCACGTCGGAACCGAGTGCGTTGAGGGTGCTGATGAGCGAACGGCCGCGTTTCCCGTAGCCTACCAGGCCTATCCGAACGGGTTTTCCCGCGGGTTGGGGCTGAGGCTGTTCCCCGGCGGTCTGCGCGGCCGCCGCGCCCGCCAGCATCATTCCCGCGCCTACCCGCGACCCGGCCTTCAAGAAGGCGCGCCGATCAAGCTCATTCGTCATTGTCCTGCTCCTTTGGGTTAGATGAACCTGGTTCCAAGAGAAGAAGCCCGCGCCTAAAGTAGCCGCTTCGCCCGATGGGGTCAAGGCCG
>DAOLNV010000030.1:0-47313 GCA_035416745.1 Candidatus Hydrogenedentota bacterium
CAAGTGCAGCCCGGAAGAAGACACGGGATGAAACGGGCATATCCGGAGGCTATATGACCTCATACGGAAGGGATGTTGTGGATTTCTTCGCCGGGAGCATCCCGAGCGCGAAGGGTCTCGCGGTGGGCGGTCCGGCGGCGTTGCTGTGGGCCCTGGCGTGCTTGATGTTTGCCGGGGTTCTCAAAACGCGTTGGAACTGGAAGACTGGGTACACGCGGAAGGTATTTCATTTTCTTATCTTCGGCACAGTAGTGGTTGTACACTGGATATGGGAGGCCTCGGGGGTATCCCTGTTTGGAGGGATGACAACTCTGGTGATCGCGTATGCGCTTCTCAGGGGCCCGGGCCACTTCATGTACGAGGCGATAGCCCGGGAAAAGGACGCGCCGAAACGAACGCATTACGTTGTTGTGCCATATTTTGCGACGCTGATCGGGGGTTTGATCACCAACATCTTTTTCCCGCGCGCGGCCGTGTTCGGGTATCTCGTGGCAGGACTCGGAGACGCTGTCGCCGAACCCGTGGGGACGCGCTTTGGCAAACACCAGTATCGTGCGCCCGCCATGCGCGGCGTGCGCGCAATTCGCAGTTTGGAGGGCTCCGGCTCCGTTTTGATTGTATCGGCACTGGCCCTGACCGCGTGCCTCGGCGTTTCACCTCACTTCTCATTGTCAGGGGGATCTTTGCTCGTGGTTGCGCTGATAGCCGTGGTTTCGACAGCGGTCGAGGCCGTCTCGCCACACGGATGGGACAACGCTGCATTGCAGGTGGTTCCGGCCTGGCTTGGAAGCGTCCTCTTATAGACGGCGGCCGGGTGCTGCTCTCAGGAGTGAAATATGGTGTGGGCATTCTGTTTGCATAGCCTTCTGAGGGAATACGGGTGGCAGTTTCTGAGACGCGTGGCCGTGCCGCATCCCGTGAAGGCCGCACGGGCCATTCTCGACTCCGGCGCCCTGGACTTGTCGGGTGATATGACCGAGGTATGTGCCGGAGGGGCTGGCCAAGGGCTCGAAGACGCGCTATCGATCGTAGGGGCCGGTTTTTGCCTGAAGCCGATGAGTCCATCGTGCATGTCGGGCAGGGCGAACCATGACTGTCATTACCTGGAACACCTGCTCCACTCCAGAGTAAGCGATGTTCCTGGATGCTGTCAGCAATGCGCAATCAGGGAGCTCGGAATCATGGCGCTTGAAGCAGGCGCCGCTTTCTACATCATGACTTCGGCTCAGGACATACTGTTCGATGTGTTTGCCCCGTCGCTCAATGAGGGGAAATTTTCGTCGGGGCTTTTCGTGCTCTGTCGCTATTCAATGAGGCCCTTTGCGGCGGGCTTGCTGGCCTCGGGCATCCGGGGGTGGCTGTTTCCGTTTGAGACAGGCGATTGCCGGGATTACAGAACGTGGCTTCTTGCGGATCGCGGAACCAAGGATGAACGGACCGAGATTAACGAGCCCACCCGAAGAACGGTCAGAGAGGTCCTCGCGAAGATGACCAAGAAGCCACAGTCCGACACTCACTTTGATAGGCGTGGCAACGTACTCTACCCCGGATAGAGGGTGACCATCTGCTCCACCTGACCGCCAGACGGCAAAAGGTTTGTGCCTTCATAGAATGTATTGGGTACATCTCAAGCCTCGACACACAGGCCGTGCGGCACCCACGTCACGAGAACTGTTCATGACCTCATTAGAGCCTTTTGAGCGCGCGATAAGGCCATCTGCCACCCGCCGCCGGGCCTTGATCTCTTATCGCTCACCCGGGATAAGGCCGGATGGACGCGGCGGCCCGTCATACGGCGCCGCACCCAGGCGGCGTCCCGGCCGGTCCTCGACAGTCGTCAGCGCCGGGTCGCCGGTCTTTGGCGCTTCGATGAAGCCATAGTAACGGCCCATCCAGTAGTCTTCGAGCCAACCGATGGGCGGCGTGACGGTCTTTCCCGCTCGGCGGCCGTCGTATCCGAGCGCGTTGCGGCTTCCGTCCTTGGCCTCGGTTTCACGCGGTGACATGGCCCGCGTGCCTCCCCCGTAAGCCACATAGCCGCGCTCCGTACCGAGATCGCATCGGCAGGAGTTCGTGTAGCTATGGTTCACCGTGTCGAGCGACCACTCACGCAGGTGTCGGGCGGCCTGTTCTTCTTCGCAATCGTTTCCGGTGAGGGCGCCGTATATATAGTTGAAGAACGGCACGTGCTGCATCCGCATTACTTCCCAACTGCGTTCCAGGCTTCGCAGATAGACGGAACGCAGCCCGGGATCCTTGGTGTAGGTGAGCAAGGGATGGTAGCACCGAAAAGCCAGCTCGTCATCCCACGGAACAACCGAATCGGGCGGAAAGGTCAACTTCTGGCGCACGGTGTACCGGTGATAGCGCCACTTCATCAGCTGCTCGAGGCCCTCCTGGTATTTCGCGTCGCCGGTCAACGCTTGCGCGGTGATCATGTAGGTTTGGGCTTCCATGCCGTTAAGCCCGCGCGCCTCAAACCCATAAGGAGTCAGCAGGTACTCCGGATCCCACCGCCCCCATCGCGTCGGTTTGCCGTCCATGTCACGCAGCACCCAGCCATTGTCCATGATGTGGGCGGCGATACGCGCGATATGCTCTTTGGCGCGCTCCTTCTCCGCCCCTTTTGCCGCGAGATCGTGAAATAACGCTACCGAGTAGATATGGCCGTTTACCTCGTCGCTCGAGGTGTCGCCCTTCCAGAGCCAAAGGCCATCGCTGGTTGGATACCACTTCGCAGGGAGACCGCCCGAACCGCGATCCGACATTTGGCCCCGGTCGCCTTTAACAGACCAGATGGCGCGGGCGATGAAGCCGGGCGAGGGGGTAATGTCGTCGAGCCAGATCATGGCCTTGAACGCATCGACCGCCTCCGCGCGTGCCTGCTTGTCGCCGGTGGCGGCGTATTTAAACGTCATGGCGGCGAGATAGTGGGCGGTATATCCTCCATCGTTGTCGCTGATCTCGCGCAGCCAACCGTCCTGATCGCCGCTCCAATAGAGTGCGTGGATGAAACCGAGGCGCTTGTGTCCCCACTCCTCAAGCGCGCGTTCGTAGAACGCGGCCTTCCTGGCCAACGTGTAAGGCTCGTAGCGGATGATAGCGAGGCCCGCGTCCGTGGCGGCATACACGGTCCGTTCGGCCACGGCGATATCGCGCACGCCATCGCCGGGAAGCCAGTGGTCCGCGCCGAAGTAGTGGAATTCCTCCCCCACTTTTCGGATCGCGCCGCGCGTGGTGCCGATCCAGAGATCGCCATCGAACCCCTCGGCCAGGCACGTGGTGTCCTCGTAGGGGAGTCCATCCTGGCCGCGCAGGGCGGTCATGGCCATGCCGCGCAAAACGGCCACGCCGCGGTCGGTGGCGACATAGAGGCGGCTGCCCTGGGCCATCATGTCGCGCGTATTGCCGGAAGGCAACATTCCCCAGTCGACGGGGTCAGGCACGAAGGTGTCAATATCAATCAGGGCCAATCTGCCCGGAAGAAGCAAGTACAGAGTGCCACTATAGGAAGCGATGCGCTCAATCGGGCCGATGCGAACCGGGTCAGCCAGCACTTGTGAAAAATCCTCCATCACAACAGTGGAATCGCTGGAGAGATAGCCGCCCTCCGGCGTGATGCTCACGAAACTGCCGTTCTGGAACCGGAAGAGCTCATCACGCGTCGCTCCATATACGGCGCCGAGATGCAGGCACAAATCCACGAAAGGCCGCTCGTCGACGCGCTGCCAGGCCTTGCCTTCGCAGCGGTAGACGCCGGTCTCGGTCGTGGCCCATAACGCGCCATCCAGCACGCGCAAACGCTGTACTCCACTCGGAGCGCCGGGCGCATCCTGCAACGCGCCGTCGCGCGCGATGCGTATGGCGCCGCCGGTGACCACGCACGCCGCACCATCGTACACGGCCACGGCGGTCGCCGGCTGAGGGGTAGGAATCTTCTCCGCCACCTCCTGGAAGTACACGCTGTCGGCGACGGGTTTCCAGTGTCTAGATGCGGGGCTCGCGACCTCGGCGGAGTAGGCCGCCGAAGCGAGCATCATGCAGGCTGCACAAAGGAGGCGCGTGCGTCTCGTCAACATGATCCTCACTCCTCTCTGGGCTCGTGTTCGTGAATATTCCCCTCTCAAGATTCCCGGCGCCTCAATGCCCGGCGCAAGGATTTTCCCGCAACAGGCGCGGGCCGCTTTCGTGTCATTCTAGAACCCGTGGGGTAAGACGTCAACGGCTTGGCTCTCCCTCCCTGCCAGATTCGCTCCTGGCTTCGGGGAACCTGAAGGAACGATGGACGAATGAACGCCTTACCGTACCAAAAGGGCTTTGTCGCCCTGGTGCCCATAGCCGCGCCGCTGTTGTTCACCGGACGCCTCCGTTGTATCCTCCGGCTTACCCGACGGCCGCCATGGTCACGATTTGTACGTCCACGGCGTTCACAGCGCCTGAGCCATCGACGTCGCAATTGAGCGCGTTGACGCCGCCGGTCAGCGTTTGCGCAGCTCCGAGCGCGACGTTGATGACGAGTTGCAGGTCGATCGCGTCGACCTTGCCGTCGCCGTTCATGTCGCCGGTTACTGCGTGCCCATCGGCGAAGCCGTCGGGTTCGTAAGCCACGTGTGCCTGCTGCTCGGAGCCGGTGGTGCGGTACAGCGCGGTCCCGGTGAGGCGGGTCACGCCTGCTTCACCTGATTCTGAGCGTATGCGGTATGTCACGTGTGCGGGGAACGCAGGCGGCCAAATCCAGACAAAATTCAGTTCGCCCGAGTCGCCTTGGACAGGCGCAATGGCGGGCGGTTCCGAGGCATCAATGACGCCATCGAAGGTCCAACCTGCCGGCAGCGCTTCCACAAGGGCCAGGGCTGAGATCGGCTCGGCGCCGACGCTCGTGAACGTCACCTTCACGTCCGAAGCGTCTCCGTTGGCCACGATGCCGCGCGTTGCGTACAGCGCTGGCGCAGTCGCGTCACCGATAACGCTGGCCTTCGCGATCCCCGCCTTGGCGGCGGGACCGGGCGCGTATCCGTCTTCCGTGCTTTCCGCAACATGGTAGCCGCCCAGGTTATAGAATTGGACCGGGCGCAGGATTTCGGACACGCTGATCTTCCAGTCCTGTGGATTGTAGTCGTTGTCGTGTGGTACCCAGGAGGGGTCGGGCGTTCCCGGGAGTCCAGGTTGGTACCCGTCTTCCGTTCCCACCGCACAATGATAGCCGCCGATGTTATGGAACTGGATTACCCGCAGGATCTCCGACACACTGATAAGGTTGTTCGCGGGATTGTAGTCCAGCGTGTGGTGAATACGTTCCTGTATCAAACGTAGACCGCCAATGGCGGCCGTTTTCGCCGTACCACCCACGCGCTGGTACAGCGCGCCTCCCCAGAAGGTCTTGTCGCCTGTCTGGCCCAAGGGCACGTTCACCCTGTACGTAAACGTATACGGGAACGCGGGGATACACGACCACACGAACTCGAGCGTGCCGGTTGCGCCGGAACTCGGGCTTGTCGCGGGACCGCATCCCGGCGGGTCGCAGCCCGCCAGCGAGTCAAACGTCCAACCCGCCGGAAGCTCTTCAACCACCTCCAGGGCGGTCAAGTCGTCCGCTCCCTTGTTGTCGATAGTCACCGAGATCTCTTCGACCCCCGGCGATGCATACTTGTAATACCAGAACGAGCGGGATGCGGATACATCCTCGTTGTCGGAGTCGAGGTAGTACCCAATGATGGGTTCCGCCGTGTCCGAGGCCCATTCCCCGCCGATGGCCAGTTCTCCGCTTGCCTCCAGAGAGAACGAGACATCGATAGTTCTCCCCAAGGCAATGATGGGACTTCCATCCGGATACTTCATGAACCCGCGGAACGGCGCCGTGACCTCTGCCTGGCGCCCATCCGGCGATAATGCAATCTCGAGTATGCCCTGATACACGGGCCCCCTGTCCTGTACCCAGATAATGGTGCTTGAGCCGTCGGGAAGGATTATCTCGCCGGGATTCCCCTGTGGCGTGTCCCACCAGACCCATTGCGTGTACCAATCATAGGTCCCCGGTCGTACGTCGACGATGCCGTTTGCCTGGTCGGCCTGGGCTGCCAGGAATTCGGCCTCGTCAAGACAGCCATGGTTGAGGTAGTGGCCCGTATTGAATGCGCCGTTGTAATACTCAACCTCCATATTCATGTCGTAGCCCGCGGACGTCGGATAGTAGCCGCCTTCGTGAAGCCAGTATCCGGTGGCGTCATCGCTGTCGACGTCGATAGTCACAATGACGTAGTACCGTCCCGGCGTTCCGGCGCTTTCGTGCTGGGTGCTTCCGATCACGCCTGTCGCCCGGAAATACGCGTATAAGTTCTCCTCGTCGTGCGTGAACTTGAACTCGACGAGATCCACGTCTTCGTGCTGTACATGAACCGGCACGTCGAAGGGCCCGTCATGATCGGTGTCGTGCGTATCGTCAACGGGATCTGTATACGAAGGCACATCCGCCCAATCTCCAAATAAGCCATCGATTACTATCGGGTACATGGGTTCGGCGAAAGCCGGAAGTCCGAGGACCCCAATTGCCAAGAAGACGAGTCCTCCGCCAAGCCTCGTCGAAAGAGTGCTGCGTGCGGCTGCGATCGCTCTTGTGAAGAAGAGGGGCCTTGACTTGTTCACCATAGTTCCCTCCGACGTCATGTCTCACTGGCCGACGAAAGCCCCGCGTCCCGACCCCTCCAAGACCGCTGCACGCTCTAATTCAATCATGGTGACAGGTCTTGGTGTCTGGGGCCTTCCCGGGTACGCTCATTCTGACTGCCTTTCAAGAAACCCTCTGGCCGCTTTCTCTGACGATAGACAGTATTTCGGGCGCGCCATGCAAACAGCCCTTCTTAAGCTTACCTCAAGTTCGTCCGTCGTTCTCGTTCTGGAACAAAACCACGCGCCAGCGGCGTTTCCATCGCTTGTTCCTCGCACCTTGGTCTGTTTGCAGCAAGAACGAGCCGGCGGACCCTGTGTTGTCAACGGCGCACCACAGTCTATAGCGGCCGTCCCCCAAAAATCCAAGCGGGAGCGGGCACTGCAATTCCAGCGGACAGCGTTTCCCCAGCGTTCATTCGGCGGGCGCGCCAGCGGATGCGGCCACTTTGTTCACGAGAATGCCAGCGTTTTCGAGTTCCACTTCTACCGTATCGCCGGGCTTCATGGCCTGGGTGGTTCCCATCGTGCCCGTGAAGATAAGGTCGCCGGCCTCGAGGGTCACATGGCGGCTGATCCAACTCACGATCCCGGCGACGTCATGGACCATGTCGCGCGTGTTTTGAAGTTGTCTCACCTCGCCGTTGAGCCGCAGCTGGATCTGCAATGCGTTGTAGTCCACACCCGACACGATGAACGGTCCACACGGGCCGAAGGTATCCGACCCCTTTGCCCTCCACCACTGGATATCGCCGCGCTGCCAATCGCGTGCGCTCACATCATTGCCGCAGGTAACGCCGAATACGTGTTCCAACGCGCGCTCGACCGGCACGTCTTTGCCGCGTTTACCGATGACGATAACCATTTCTGCCTCGTAATGTACCTCCTCCGTTCCCCGAGGAATCACAATATCGGCGCCGGTGGGCACCAGCGCGGAGGGAACCTTGAAGAAGACTTCCGGGTGCGCCGAGGGTGTCTGGCCCCCGATGTGGCTCTTGTAGTTTCCAGCCAAGGCCAATACCTTGGTCGGCGTAGTTGGCACCAGAAGCCGCACCTCCGCCAAGGCATGGGTTCGACCCGTCTTGGCCCAGGTGCCGAACAGGTCCCCCGAGAGTTCCCGGACCCGGTCTCCCTCAACGATGCCGTACGCGATGGTCTCTCCCGATTGAAACCGGCAGTACCGGACTGCGCCATTCTCAGCGGCGCCCGCCCATGCGGCGGTACACGGAGCAAGCACAAGACAGAAGGCCACTATAGAGCAGAACAGATAAGGCGTACGCATGACTCTGACTCCTTCCGGCCGTACGCAAAGCGCGACAGCGTTTCTTTCTCATTCTCGCGTTCTTAAAACAAATGAACCGTGTGCTCAGGATGTTCCGGCGATCAAACGATGAATGAAAGCGAGGCTTTTGGATGCCGTTGCATCAAGGTTTTCCATTGACCCGCCGCCACGGAGGGGCGAACACATCTCATAGGCCACGTAGCCGTCAAATCCGCCGTCCTTCAGGCCCGCCCAGAATGCAGTGAGGTCGACGAAGCCGTCGCCGAGCGGCACCGCCCGCACCATGGCGGGCAATTCGCGATAGTTGATCAGCCCGGGCATATAGGCAAACCGTTTCATGCGGACATAGTCGGCGAAGGTTGTCTGCACCATGTGAGGCGCCAACGCTTTCGCGCATTCGTACAGGCCGTCACCATGCAACGCCGGCGACCAGGGGTCAAACATCGCCCGGCAGTTGGGATGGTCAACGTCGTTCAAGAACTCGAGGAAGCTGTCCGTGCCAACCCCCACGTCGTGATGGTTCTGAACCCCCAACACGAGCCCGTACTCATGTGCAGCGGCTGCGCACTCGCGAACGGCCGTTACGCACTTTGCCCAGTCTCTCTGCGCGGACTCCGGTTCCGTCGTATACCCCGTGAAGACGCGCACGACCGATGCGCCGAGCTCGCGTCCCAGCCGGGCCAGCGTTCGTACATACGCGACCTGCATTTCGACGAAGGGCACTTCAGCAGCCGTCTTGCCCGCCGTGAAATCCGTGTACCCGGCGATGGTCGCGATTTCTATGCCCGCCGACCGGGCCGCGTCCCGCAGTTCAGACACCGTTTCGTCCGTGGCGTCCAGAATCGATAAATGCGGCCGTTTCCCCATGATTTCGACCGCCGGATACCCCAGCTCGCTCGCCTTCCGGACGAAGTCCGTCAGCGACAGGCTGGCTTGTCCCCAGAGTCCCGCATAGCTGACGGAAAACAGAACGGGCTTCATGAGACGCATCCTCCCCTTCCCCGGTTTCTGTCGTGGGCATATCCCGATACTTCATTGGTTCGGAGTGTCGGCGACGGCTGAGAAGTTCTGCACCCCTTCTCGTAATTATCCCCAGGGTTGCGGGGTGATTCAATACTCCCCTGACGGAGCATCTCGTTTAATACTCTATCTCGACCTTGATCTCGCCATTCATGCCCGAGATGTCCACATCGCCCCGTTCGAGGTCAGCCGCTTCATGGGGCGCGCCGTTGACACGAACGCGCTTGGCCGCCGCCTTGTCGGGATGGCGGAATCGGACGACGGTCCGCGGCGGCTGCTCTACGAGGTCGAGCGAGACCGTTGCCGCAAGCCGACCGGCGTCCAGCTGGGGCTCGTAACGAACGCCGGCCTTGCCGTAGTGCGTGGCGACGCCGCTCGCGCCGAATGGTTCCTGCTGAGCAAACCACGCGCGCGGAAGGGTCTTGCCGAAGTACAGGGCCTCGTCCGTGGGATACACAAACATGTACCGGAGCCAGGAAACGGCGTTCGCTTCATCGCTGGTCTTGAAGTGGGCATGGTTTGAGAAGCCAAGCCAGGGAAGCGGATGCTCGACCATGGCGTCGATCTCTTCCCGATAGCAGGCGTTCCACGCGTTGAAGAACATCCAGATGTAAACCTCCGGCTCATCGCGCTCGAGGTACGGCAATAGACCGGCCAGCAGGTTGGGCTGGAAAGAGAATCCAGCGCGGTCAAACCACATGCGCTCGAAATCCTCCATGAAATAGCCGTACGGGGGCTTCGGATAGCGATTGTCCTGGAAATCATCGAGAATCCAGGCCGCCTGTGGACTGTCGGCCTCGTACAATCCTGAGAGCAGCAGATATACCGAGCCTTCCAGCACCTCGCGAATCCAGCCGATCTCGCGTCCCCGGCGGTACAGGCGGCTGGGATAGTGGGGCGCCCAGCGGCCGTCGGACAGGCGCACGAGGGGCGCCTGCCGCCGCATGATCTCGAAACCTTTTGTGATGTCGGCGCGGTAGGCGTCGGACTCGCTGCGAACGCGCGCGGCTTCCGGATGGCCCGCTTTCTCAAGCGCCCGTGCGGCCCGGTCGGTTGCCCGCCAAGTCAGCGCATTGGTCGAAAGCCAGTAGTAGAAGTCGGTGACGTCTTCGAGGCTTCCCGCGGGCAGGAACCCGCGCTCCCAGCCGCGCGAATGGGGCAAATCGGTCATGGTGTTGCGCCGCTGGCGGAAGACCCAGTCCGCGCCGTCGATCACCGAGCCGGCGACGCTATCGAACCAGGCTTTGTCCTGTGTAAGCAGGTAATGTTCGCAGAGGCACCACAACACCCATCCGTGGTGCTGATTGTACGATCCCTGCTCGAAACCGCCCGCGCCGAAATACATGCCATCGTAGTCCGTGAAGTTGCCGGGCTGAGGGACCGTGCCCTGGTATTTGACCCACAGCTCAAGGCGGCGGCGCGCGTCTTCATGCATGCCGCGCTGGTCCAGCTCGTTGACGATCATGCAGGACTCGTTACTGAAATTTCCGTAGGTGGATGTGCCTACGGATGTGTTGATGAGGCCGCTCCCGCCGGGCATGAGAAAATCGGTGACATAAACATGCGCCAAGTGCGCGGCGTACAGCGCATTGAGTTGCGGAATGGGCGTGACGACTTGCGCGCCCCGGCGACCCACTTCGCGCCAATAGGCAGTGACCTGCTGCTCGCACCGGTCGAAATCAAGGCCATCAAGAGCCGCCAGTTCTGAGCCGGACTCCAGAGCGATGAAGGGAACGCGGAGAATGAGCTCGCAGGACTCGCCCGGCGCGAGGGGCTTCTCGAACACGACCTCGTCATCACGGGAAACGGGCAGCATCCCGGTCTCAAAGGTGCATCGGAGCGCCGGATTCCCTTCGAAATCGCTGTAGATTCCATTGCCCTGAATCGCCAGCGCGTCCAGGGGGCTGGGGGGCGTCGTGTTGTCACTTGAACGGCCGGAATCCTGCGAATAACGGATTGGCATGGCAGCCAGCACGGGCTGGTCGCCATCATTCCTGAAACGGAACCGCGCAAGGGCCGCCATGGGGTCGTCCCCGGCCCAGGACTCACTCGCGATAGGGGTCAGAAGCGGTACGGCGAAGGATTTGTATTCGGCCTGAAGCGCGCCTTTTCGCGCGTGCACGTTATACGCGAGCACGGGGGCCGGGTCCACGAACCGGGCTATCGGGGCCCAATCGTCGAGGCCAAAGAAGAGGCGCGCGCTTTCCCTGCTCTTGAAACGGGCCGTGTCCTTGCCCTCGACCCAGGTCACGTTCCGTTTGAACAGCACGAGGTCGCCATTGGATTCGACCCAGAAGCGCTGGCGTGCGTGCGTGCACCCGATGTTGTAGCTTACGCAGTGGGGACGCGGTTGGCCGTTGTACGCGCCGCGGAGGGACTGTTCGCCGCTCTGGGCAACGCGTTGCGCGATCGTGCAGGCGTTCTCGATGGAGGCACGGTACTCGCTGAAAGGAATGGCATCCTCTTCGCGAGCGATGTATGCGGCCATCTCAGGGAACCAGACCGGGCCTTCCTGGGCCAGGCTGACGAGAGAGATTGTAAAAGCATCCTCGCCCATGTCGAAGGTCACGAGGCCTTCGTCTCCGCTATGGTCCCGCCCGGGCTCCAGATGGCGCACCCGAACGCGGAACGCGCGCGAGTCTCCCGCTCCGAGGACGACCTTCTCCCCCACCACTTCGACGCCGCTGACCGGCTCAACCGATTCGATGGAAGCGTTATAGCCGGAGAGAGCAACGCTCTCGGCGGAGGTCCTGCCGCCGGAGTCCAACTCGACACGGAGGGTTGTTTCGGTGGCCGGCGATGCTGTGAAAATGCGTATCGCCCTGACTTCTTCCGGGGCGATGCCGTCGATTCGAAGCCCCTGGGTGCGGCGGTAACCGACGTTGTAGTCGCGGAGGAGGCCCTCGAGTCCGGCCCGGGCGTCGTCGCTGCCAGCCAGCGAATCGAGCTCGGCCTGCAGCTTTTCGAACACGAACGCGATGGACCGGTCCCCGCCTTCGGTTTTGACCGCGGCGGGAGTCCACTCCGAATTGAACCAATCGTCCTGATGAATCCAACCGAACCCCCCGACGGTATCCCCGGCCTGGCGCGCCTCGACGCGCGTCTCGGGCCAGGTCTTTCGGAGATAAGAGAGGCCTGCCGGTGGCTCGCCCGAGTATTCGACGACCACTTTCACAATGTCGCGGGGATCTTCAAACCAGACCTCGTTAGCGGGCGTATTGGGCAGCGCGAAGGGAACTACATCGAACTCGGACGTAGCGGCGTTTTCCTGAGAAGCGGGGACTTCCGACGCGAGAGCGACGAAGAATGGCGTGACCAAAGCGGCTCCAATCGCGACAAGGGCTATCCCGCCGATACGGAAACAAAACCGGCAAAACCTGCAATCGGACGATACATGCTTCATGGGTAGCCCCCTATCCGGCACCGCAGGCCGGCAACTCATGCGCCTCAAGGAACCACCCAAGCGTATCACCGGCTCCGAGACACATCAAGAACCGGACGGATCCCCAATCGCCTGATAGGAAAGCCCTCGCGGGTGGGATCGTATTGTCTCCATAAAGACAAGAACGAACTCACACGGAGACACAGGGAACACGAAGATTGAACCCTCCGAAACAGGATCAGACAGGAAGCATCATTGTGGATTGCGCGGTGGCGCTTCATCGAGAGACGGGTCCCGGGCTATTGGACACGGTGTACGAAGCGGTGCTTGCAGGCGATTTGGAGGCCCGGGGTCTGCGCGCGGCACGGCAAGTCCCCATCCCCATCGAGCTTCGCGGGCTCCGGTTCGACGAAGGGTTGCGTGCAGACGTCATCGCGGAGGATACCGTTCTTGTGGAACTCAAATTCGTGGAGAAGGTCACAAAGGCGCACCGTAAGCAGGTGTTGACCTATCTGCGGTTGACGGGCATCCGACTCGGCTGTTTACTCAACTTCGGCGAGGCTTTGATGCGGGACGGCATTTCCCGCATCATAGACGGAGACATTGAGCAGATTTCGCTTCGGCGGGCGCTCCATTTCCTCCGCGTCCTTTGTGCCTCTGTGTGAGTTTCCCCAATCGTCGTGTTGTCCGGCGATTGGGGTCTATGATCCCTCTTTGAAGCCGTTCACGACCCAGAAGACCTCATCCTGCGCGGCCCCCCCGGCCCTTCGAAAAGCACAGGTTGCACAAAGCTCTTGCGCACTCAATGAGAGTCTGTCAAGATAATTCTGCCGGGTGATACGGCGGCTGACTATCCGGGCGAAGAACCGGCGAAGGTACGTTGCTGCCAGGTGCATGAGAGAATCGGGCGGGAAGAGATTGGGTGTCTCAGACAATTGGGGCTCGACTCCCGCTGAACAGTCTCACAAATTGAGAACCGTGCGATGCCTCGCGAACGCACATTTCAATCCGTAGTTACAGGTGAAAAGTGCTCGTTTGGGACAATCGGCGTTTGTCTGATTCCTGTTGAGCCGGGCCAAGTTGCGCTCTCTGTCTAACGTGAGGATTTGTTAATGAGCAGCGATCGGGTTTCTCGAATGATCATGAGTGTTGGGCTTGGCATCATGTTGGGCGCCATGCTTGGCGGTTGTCCGAAACCGGCTCTGCCAACAGCAGGTTTCACGGCCAGCCCGCGAACGGGGACTGTGCCCCTGGAGGTGGCCTTCTCCGACCAGTCTTCTGCCGGAGGCGCTGAGATCACGGAATGGTCGTGGCAATTGGGAGACGGTCATACAAGCAATGACTCCAACCCTGTTCATATCTATACAGTGCCGGGGACATACACCGTCTCACTCACGGTCACGACGGCCGCCGGAGGGAACACCCGCACGGAAACCGGCTATATCGTCGCATCACCGGCGAACGGACAGGAACTGTTTGTAGAAGTGCCTGACCCGTTGTCCGGCAGTAACCCGGTTTTTCCGCTGAGCTCGGCCAGTGCGCCAGCGCCGGGACAGTCTGTGCCGGATTCGGATTTTGGCCTTTCGCAGACAAGGGTCACGCAGGGGACAAGGATACGGCACGAGTATTCCCGTGTCGATCCGTTCAATCGGAACCAGTCGATGATTCTATTGACGGACCTGGACAATGGCCAATGGCTCGTTTATAGGACGAACACCTTGCCTTACAATACAGCCGCGCAATTGGTGACCACCCCGGAGCTGTCGGAGCCCCGTTGGGATCCCGTCGATTCGGATCTCATCTGGGGGCTCTCCGCAACCGACCACGAATTCCGCCTCTTAAGGATAGACATGAACAACCCCGGGGAAATGGAGGTTGTGAAAGATTTCGCCGCCGATCCGGCAATTCAGCCCATTCTGACCGCGAACCCGGACCTTTACCGGATAACCATGAAGGACGAGGGTGAATCTTCCGCGGACAAACGGTATTGGGCCTTCATTCTTCAGAGCAACGTTGACAATGCCTCCGAAAGTTACCGTGCGAAATACATCTTCACGTGGGACCGGCAAACAGACCAGGTGCTAGGGGTGTACAGTATTCCCCTCAGCGAATCGGACATCGACTGGGTGGGCATGTCTGTAAACGGGAACTGGGTGCTTATCGGCGGCATGGACACGAACACAGGGAACCTTGCCGGGCTCACGATGGCCGACAGAGCCCTCACCCAGTTCCATCGGTTGGACTATTCAACGGCACATGCGGACGTGGCCCTGGACAGCGATGGGAACGAAGTAGTCGTCATGCAGAACGCCAATACCGACTACGTGGACATGATTCCGTTAGAAATGGCTACGAAGCCCATTTTGGAGTCCGGTGGCAGTTATGCCGGAACCAATCGCGTTCCGTTGATTCGTCTTTACTATGCTTCCGAGGAGCCGGACGGGCTGAACAGCGGCGTTCACATCTCCTGCAACACGCCGGGTTACTGTGTAGTTTCCACGACCATCGCTTCAGGCGACCCTGCGCAGAACTGGCTTGACCGGAAGATCGTGTTGGTGAAACTAGACCGCACAAATCCTCGAGTGTTCTACCTCGCCAAAGTCTACGGTTCAGTGGACGATTACTGGGAGGAGACGCACGCCACAATCTCGAATGACGGGACGAAACTGGTCTGGAACACAAATTGGGGGCTCAATCCCGGGCAGGCACAGGTATGGACGATGCAACTGAGCATGCCCGCGGGATGGAGAAGCGTGTTGGGCGACTGAACGGCAAAGAGCAAAAGGAGGGCTTGGAACCCAAAACGCAGCCGGCCAGCACTGCAGACCGGCCGGTCTTGTTCATACCGCGCGTTGGGGCATTATCCAGCGCGGGCTCACTTCCTCAAACAAGAGGGCGCTCCGCGAAACGGGCTGGATATGGAACGGCCCTCATGCCACCGTCGCGCAGGATTCAGGACTCTTCACTACTCCTCAACCCATGCTAGAATCCCCACGACCCAGCCGGTGCCGCCGCGTGTCTTCGTGAACCGACCATCCAACAGGGTTGCTGCCGCTTCCTCCTCCGTGCTCCCGTAGGCCATGACAACAGGGTGGTTAAGCTCACTCTCCGTGAGCAGGGAGTTAATCCATGACTGACTGATTGACTCCCCCCGATGGTAACTGCCGAAAAAGCGCCATCCGCCCCTGTCGTATCCGTGGCCCGTACCGTCAGCCCCGCAGACGGTGCGGATCCCGTCCGCCACGTGACCGTTCATCCAGTCGGTTTCGATGTTTTTCGGTTCGCCATTCGCCGGGCCGAAAATCCAGTTCATCGAGGCGCAGGTTTCCAGGAACAGATGCCGGAGATTCCCTTTGCCTAACCCGTCGTCACCCTCTTCATGAAGCTTAATCCACTTGTCGTAATCCCTCCGGAAATGGTACGTATGCCGCTTATTCGACGGTGAGTACAGGGGCCCGCCGTGGGTAGAGATCATCGCCACATGGCAGAGTTCCAGGTCATTGTAAAATGCCGGTTCCAGCTTGAGATCGGTGCCGAGCGGTGCCGTGAAGGATGCGCCGTCGCACGTCGTGATAGCGGTGTTTCCCGTCGTCGAACCCACAAAACTATACGAATCCAGGCTCCTGTGCCGAGCGACGTGCACGTCATATTCCCATGACTGGCTTGCCGCGTCCCAGTTTCCCCGCATGCCATTTTTCCGGTCGTGAAGGTACCACCAGAACCAACACCAGTATTTGTACTGGGGTAGCGTGATGTAATATGCGGCGTCACCATCTGAATCGTTCGCGCACCAGGCAATAGGGAAAAAGTCCATATAGTACGGATTGCACTCCGAATAGTATCCGCTCGGGTCGGTGCCGCAAGGGATACTGGCATTCGGATCCAGGAATTCCTCCCCCTCGTAGGAATAGGCCGTTAGCTCAAAGCGCACTTCTTCCGGATCGAAGAACGTTCCCAATTGCATGCCGGCAAAATAGTCATAGACCCCCGGCTCAATCAGCCCGCTCGCCAAAGCTTCGTGGAAGACGCCAACGGTCTCCTCGGCCTCCGAAGTCACGAGGGCCGTTTCCGCCCTGACAACCCCTCCACCGGGAGCAAAGGAGATGGCTGTTTCAAATGACCGCGGCGCTGCCGAAGTCTCCGCGACGTCGACGACAGGGCGTCCGTCCCGCGAGATGCTGAACGAAGTCTCATAACCACTTACCTTTGCATCCTCGGAAAT
Organism: Candidatus Hydrogenedentota bacterium; assembly: GCA_035416745.1. Taxonomy (NCBI): domain Bacteria; kingdom Pseudomonadati; phylum Candidatus Hydrogenedentota; species Candidatus Hydrogenedentota bacterium. The sequence goes on from DAOLNV010000030.1 coordinate 16,570, forward strand.
CGGGGGAATGAACATCACCGTGGTCCGGCCTTCATGGTATTTGACCGCTTCTGCCTTGGCGTTGGTGCCCTTTGAGGCCACCAGTTCGCGGACCGGGACCACCCGCACTTGCGTGTTGCCGGCGTAGTCTATCCCGAGGAGCGACTTGGCCAGCTGCCTTGCCTCCTCTATCTGGCTCTGAGGCACGGGCTCCTCCATCCATTGGTCAAGAGTCGGTGCGAGGTCCGTAGAGAACGAGGCCGCAAGATGCGGATACACGTTCTTTGACCGGAATAGCTGGCACCCGGAATCGTCCAAGATATAGACCCAATTCTCGGATGCCACTTCCACGTGGTTGCCCACGAATTTCGTCTCTGTTGCCGTTTCATCTTGCGGGTCGACGATATTCCTCATTCTGTCAAAGGAATCCGCGGCGAAATCACGAACCTGCTGCTCTTCCTGGCTCATGCGAGGAGGACATCCCAACATGGCCAGAGAAACAGCAAGTATGGCCAATAGGCATTGCCGAGAAGCATTCATGGTCTCACTCCTCCTGTGTTGGTGGAGCATCTCCCCGCCTTCGCAGACGCACCACTTCCCTCGTTGGTCTTGCCGCCAGTTTTGACAATCCCAAAGGGGCGATATTGGGACGGCAGCCAGCTGAACCGCAAGCAATGAGTCGGGCAGCGATTGCTTCGTTGGACAAGCCTCCCCACTCCTACGCCTAGTCTAGCACATCTTCGTCATTGGGTGGGGATCTTTGGAGAGAACCGCAGCACCCGCGAGAGACCCTGAGAACCGGCGAATTGGGGCCCGGGTGTTCGAGTCCCTCATCCTCCGGCATTTCTGTCAGGACTCGTTAGGAATGGCCTGGCTGTGGCTGAGCGAGTTGTCCACGGGCGGCGGGAAGGGCGGGGGGAAACGCCGGAAACCGCTGGAGCGCAAGAAGGCTAATCCCGCGCCGACACGAAGAGAATCACGCTCGCCGTGGCCTGCGTGTAGCACTGGGAGATCCCGGCTACCGAACCTTATCCAGTCTCCAGACGTCGTTTATGGGCGTGCTGCCAGGGTGGCTTCCTGCGACCATCCACAGGTGGTTGTCGAAGACAAACACGCTTCCCGCATGGCGCGTCGGCCAAGGCGTATTCGGCAACTCGGTCCAATGTACGCCGTCCGGCGAATACCAGACATCGTTGCGGTTCATTTCGGGCGTGTCAAAGTTGGCCCCTGCCATCAGCCACATCTTGTTGTCGAACACGGCCACGCTGTGATATTGCCTGGGCGCCCACGGGGCATCCGCGTCCTTTCGCCACTCCACGCCGTCGGCGGAACTCCAGACTTCGTTGTAGAAAAGGCGGTTCGGATGTGCGGGCGTATCGTAAGTGCCGCCGCCGAGCAGCCACATGCGCCCCTCGAACACAACCGATCCCTGGATCATCCCCCGCGGCGACCAGGGAGCGTGTTCCGTCACGCGTGTCCAGTTCGCGCCGTCGGAGGAATTCCACACGTCGTTGTAGAACGCTTCCGGAACGCCGGGCACGAACTGGGGCAACGTCTGGCCTCCCATGACCCAAATCTTACCGTCGTGAACCATCGTGACCTGCATGTTCCGCTGCCCCCAAGGCGCGCTTGAGGTAACTTGCGTCCAATGCACGCCATCGCTCGAATTCCAGATGTCGGGCTGGTAGTGTTTCAAAAGCGGGTCGCCTCCCACGATCCACATCTTGTCGTTGAAGACCGCGTATCCGCCGCAATGGCGTCCATCCCAAACCGTGGGTGTATTGGGGGTGTTGGGCCTCACTTGGGTCCAGTCCAAGCCGTTGATGGAGTTCCACACGTCGTTGTAGCCAACATGGCCCGGACCGCCTTCCGGCGGATCGGACCAACCCCCGAGCACCCACATCTTGCCGTTATAGGTTACGGCCCCCGCGCCGTCGCGCTTGGAAAAGGCCGCCGCATTCGTCACTTGGGTCCATTTGTACTCCGCCGCCGCGGCCGGCAGAGAAAGCAGCCAGAATACGGCCATCGTTAAGCTCGGTAAGGTGACTCGCATCATCGTAGCTCCAGAGGGATACGGGAGAAATTGACCCGGCATTCCCCATATGGACGCGCCTGTAACCGCCACGCGTTCTTCTTCGGCCAGTGTAGTCGCGTTTCCTGATGTGGTCAATGCTCTTTCTGCTGTCACCTTCCCTCTTTTGAATCTTTGACGGCTTGGCCTGCCCACAGGCAGTATAGCGGTTCCGGCGCAACCGCCGGCGTGTTCGATTTGCCGCCGGTGTTCTCCTGTGGCGTGGCATAGACCGGCACAGCGTAACGGGCGCGCATAGTGCAATGAATGAGGAGCGAACCAATGGACGTGGCCAGAAAATGTCTGACGTGGGCGGTTGTGGCGTGTTGTCTGAGTTGGGCATGGGATGGCGTGCCAGGTGACCCGGCCACTCCCGCCGTCCCCCGGACGGCCGAACTGCTGCGCGCCGGCAGCGACCCCGTGCGGGTTGTGTGTCTCGGCGACAGCGTCACGGGAGTCTACTACCATACCGGCGGCCGGCGTGCCTATCCTGAGATGGTGCAGGTCGCGCTGACGCGCCTGTACCCGAACGCGCCCGTCGAGGTTTTCAATGCCGGCATCAGCGGCAACACTACCGTCGACGGACTCAATCGCCTGGATTCGGATGTGCTCGCCCACAAGCCGCACCTTGTGACAGTGATGTTCGGGCTGAACGACATGACGCGCGTACCGCTGGAGGAATTCGAGGCGAACCTCGCCGCCATCATTCGGAGGTGTCGCGAGGCGGGCGCAGAAGTGATGCTGTGCACTCCCAATTCGGTCTTTGAGACGCCGGAAAGACCCATCGCGAAGCTGATGGAGTACGTTGACGGCGTACGCCGCACGTGCGAACAGGAGCATACGCCGCTCGTCGACTGTTATGCCGCCTATGAAGCGGTTCGGTCCGAGGACCCGTTCAAATGGCTCATGATGATGAGCGACGAGATCCACCCCAACATGGCAGGACACAAGCTCTTGGCCGAAATAATCGCGGAGGCCGTCTCGGGCGAGCCGGTATCGCTTGAACGCGAAGGGCCGCCACAGCCGGCGCTTCCCAAGACCTTGGCGCTCCTGAAAGAAGGCAAGCCCGTCCGCGTATATGCCATGCCGCCGTACGACAGCCTGGCGCCTTCGGCGTTGAAGTCCATCGTGCCTGACGCGCAAGCGGAGGTTACGTCATGGCCCGTGGCAGGCCTGACATTGCCGCAGCTCGAAGAGAGCGCGAAGAACGTGCGCGACCTGAAACCGGACCTTGTAATCGTCGCCGTGCCGATTGACGCAACGGCTGATTCGAAAGAGCAGGCTATACAGTCGTACAAGTGGGTGCTCAACTACGCGCTGAGTTTCGCGCATCAGGAATGGGACTGTCTGGCCGTCGCGCCTTCGGTGACTACCCCGGTTGTCGGTGCCAATATGCAGGAACAGGATCGTCTGGCCAGGGCGCTGATCGGGGCGCAAGATATCGGGATGGTGGAACGGAAAGCGGGAGACTCGCGAGCCCCCGAAGAGATCTTTGCCGAGTGGTTGCGCGAACAGATCACAGGCGCGCCGGACAACGTCATCCCCGTGGGAGACAGAACACAGCTCTTTATTGATTCCCGCTTCATCGCCGAATCGAACAACATAACGCTGTGCATGAACCCGCCTGTCAAGGCGGGACCCGTGATCCTGCCGGACAAACCATGGGAATCGGGCGAGATCGGTTTCTGCGTGAGCGTGGTTCAGCACGAAGGCGAATATAAGATGTGGTATCTCGCCCGGGATAAAACCGGCGGATTCTGCCAGTGTTTCGCACGGAGCCGGGATGGGCGAACCTGGGAAAAGCCTGAGTTGGGCTTAATCGAATATCAGGGGGCGAAAAACAACAACATCGTTTTGACGGGGGCCGTCGAGACGACCGTGTTTCTGGATCCCGCGGCGCCTCCGGAGCAGGGTTTCAAGGCGGTCTCCGCGATGTACTGGCCGGACCCGCAGAAGGCTGGCTTATACATTTGGACCTCGCCGGACGGCCTGAATTGGGCGCAACCGCCTACCCGGGTGTTCCCGCTGCTTCCAGACACCGCCAACCAGGCCTTCTACGATACGCGACTGAAGAAATACGTCGCCAACATCCGGGTATGGGACCCGTTACGCAAGGTTGGCCGTGTCGAGATGAACAACATCCTCGAACCGTGGCCGTTCACTCCGCTGGAGAAACCCTACTACATATGGGGCGCGGACAAGATTCCCGTTCCGAGCCGCGAGGTCCCGATTGTGTTCAGCTATGACGAGAAGGACCCTCCTCAATCCGACCACTACAATGCCGCCTGCATTCAATATGCCTGGGCGGACGACGCGTATTTCATGTTTCCATCCCTCTACCGCCATTTTCCGGAACCGCCGGCAGGAAAGTGGGGCAACGACGGGTATCTCGATATTCAGATGGCCGTGAGCCGGGACGGCGTGAACTGGACCCGGCCTTCACGCGAGCCGTACGTACCGTTGGGGCTGGACGGCTCGCTTGATTCCGCACAGCTGTACATGGCGATAGGGGCCGTCAGAAATGGAGACTCTTTGTATCAGTATTATGGCGGATACAAGAGTACCCACGGCCAGCCGAATGTCGAAGGTGGAGGGTCTATTCAGCGGCTCGAACAACGTTTGGACGGGTTCATGTACGTCACTGCGCCGCTCGAAGGCGGCACACTCACTACTCCGACAATCACGTTCTCCGGACGCCGCTTGTTGTTGAACATCGACGGAAGCGCCGCGGGAACCGGCAAGGTCGCATTACTTGATGCCGGCGGCAAGGAAATCCCCGGATTCACTCTCGCGGAGTGCGACGAGTTCGGTGCAAACTCGTTGTCGCGGGAGATCACGTGGAAAGGCAACAGCGACATGAGCGCATGGGCAGGCAAACCTGTTCGGCTCAAGTTCGCTTTGAAGGCAATGAGGCTTTTTTCATTCCGGTTTGCCGCGTAGTCTCTGGAAAAGTGCCGTAAGTATGCGGACTTCCCTCGTCCACGCTCTGGCGTTGGCTTCGGGAGTCAGCACCCCAGAAGCGGGCCTTCAATGCGCCACGCAAGCGAATCGGCCGTCCTTGAGGTCACGAAGAGAGCCCCGGGTTCGTGATGCACATGGCCGTGTAGAATCGGGCGTGGGATATGACTGTATTCACACTGCGTTCACCAATCCCGGCTCACGCATTTCTGAGGTGACAGTTGGCAGCATTCTGCTTTTGACCCCGCACCGCGGGCTGCCGCCTCGGATCATTCTTCTCTCTGCAACCATCTCAAGTATAATGCGGAAGAGGCTTCTTGCCAGTCCGTGGAGGCGATGTCATGTCACTGAACCATTCGGTTGGCTCTTTGTCTTTTCTTACGCTTGGCGTGCTGTCCGCGTTGTCCACTCCAGCCCACGCGCAGACCGGCCCTATTTACTTGTCTGGCGCCGGAGAAGTTCGGGCCATTTTTGAACGCTCGCCCAACGGCTATCTCTGGACGGCCTACGAGGACACGACCTCGGGGACACGGTGGACCATCGGCGGGCCCCGGTTCAGCCTGCAGACGCCCGACGGAAGACGGACCGACCTTGCCGGCGCGACATCCATCGCCCTCGAACGAAATGACGCGGGCGGCGTTGCGCAAGTGGTCCTCGACGCAGCCTTTCCGAATCCTCTCGTCCAAGTGCGGCAGACCTATTCGTTCTGTGCTGACGGCCGCACCCTGCGAATTCAGACTGCCCTCCGCGCGACGGACATGCCGGTTACGAGCCAACGCGCCGGATTGCTCGAAGTGAAGGTTGAGGGCCAGCCATTCCAGCTCACAGGTCCGTCGCACGTATCCTGCCCTGTCTTCGGGGACGGGCTCTTCGCCGGAATCGAGCATCCGTCCGCGTGGTGTCAGGCAGACGGCGACACGCTGTACCTGGCGCAGCATTCGTACGTGGAAGCCAAGGCTGAATGGGTAAACCTGCCGCCGGCCGTGTTTGGCGCGGCTTCCACCGAAGATCTGGCCGTTTACGGACAGAAGGAGGGTCTTCGCCGCTCATTTCTGCGGTACTTGGACACGGTCCGGGTGAAACCGGCCGACATGCACGTCCATTACAACGACTGGTGGACCGCGCCGGTGCCTTCTTCCGAGGAATTCGTGCTGGGCAACATCGCGGCGCTCAAACGGGACCTCTTCGACGACACAGGCTTTTTCTTTGATTCCTACGCCATGGACATGGGCTGGTCCGACCCGCAGTCGGTCTGGCAGATTGACGCGAAGCGTTTCCCGGACGGTTTCTCCAAGATCCGCGAGGCGCTTGCCGCGGTTCACGCCCGCCCCGGGCTCTGGGTTTCGCCCAGCAGCCTCTATCCTCCCGCGCTCGACAACAACTGGCTGCAGTCCGCCGGCTATGAGGTCACCCCGCACAAAGTCCTGGGCCTCAACGCGTGCTTGACCGTCGGCGGCAAGTACCAGAGCGCGTTCAAGGAGGCTGTCTTGAAGCACGCCGAATCCGTCAACCTGGCCCATGTCAAGTTCGACGGGTTCGTCCCCCAGTGCGAAGTCGAGAGTCATGGACATCATCCTGGGCCGGAGTCGTGGCTGCCCATCGCGGAGGGTCTGATGGACGTGTTCGACGCCCTCCGTGCCCGCGACCCGAATATCGCCTTGGAGCCGACCTGTTTCGGATACCGTCCCAGCCCGTGGTGGCTCATGCACGTTCCGTTTATCATCGGCCCGTTCGGCGACGACAGCCCGGGCGGCCGGTGCCCCTGTCCCGAATGGATCGAGTCGATGACCACTGCCCGCGATATCGAGAACCTTACGGGCCGCGACGCTTTTCTTATGCCCAGTTCCGCGTTGCAGTGTTTCGACATCATCGTGCAATGTCCGGGCCCGTTTCAGAACCATGCCGTAATGGCCATTGGCCGCGGGCGCTGGTTCATCTCGTGCTACATCAACCCGAAGTTCATGGAACGCGACGAGTGGCAGTTTTTCGCGCAGCTCATCGCCTGGGCCCGGCACAACCGCGAGTTCCTCCAGGAACCGATGCCCATCGGCGGCGACCCGGCTAAGCGTGAGCCGTACGGGTATGCCTTTCTCGGCCCCGAGCGCCGGCTTCTCTGCCTGCGCAACCCCTGGATTGAAGAGGCATCGTTCGCGCTGCCTGAGACGTTGCGGAACGCGCCCCTCTCGCCCATGACCGAATTCCGCATGCTGTACCCGCGCCGGGAAGTCCTCTCCCGCATCCCAAAGGGCGCCCCGTTGCCGGATGTGCATCTCGGACCCTACGAAACCGTGTTCGTGGAACAAGTCCCCAAAGACGGGCAATCCGAGCGTTTGAGCGGCCGCACCTCTCCAGAACCGCAAGTCGAGATGCAACTCGCACAGCCGACCGCCGTAGAGCGGCTCGTGTTTGAAGACGAGCCTGCCGCCTACGGGCCTTCCTGGACCTCTCCGGACGGGGATGCGAAAGAGGTGTTCTCGTTCCAGGCCTCGGGCACCCTCACTCTGACGGGCATCGCCTCCGCCGAATTGTGTGTGCTTTGCGAAGGCCCGCCCGAGGTAGCGCTGACCACTTGTTCCGTAAGTCTGGACGGCGCCGCCACGCCCGTCAGCGTCTCCGCTTCCGCGGGCGCTTTCTCGGCGGCGGGAAAGCCCGCGAACGAGGACTGGGCCTGGTTCACCGCGCCTGTGCCCGAAGGACAACACACGCTCGCCGTGCGCTTGAATCTCACGGCGCCGGTATCCACCGTTGCCCTGTATGTCCGCGGGGCCGCCCTGGCGGAGGCTTCCGAGCCTCCCTTCGACTCCGGCGCCGCCTTCCCCCTGTACCGGCCTGAGCAGAGAACGTGGTCCCGCACACTCATCGCCCCGGCGGCCTGCAATGCCGATACCGCCGCCGTGAAGCGGAGCCCACGGCAGATCACCAGGATTGACGGCGTCTATCTCGACACGTTGAAATGGTCCGAAGCGACGGCTGGCTGGGGCGAAGTCCGCCTGAACCGCAGCGTCATGGACAAACCCATGACCATCGCCGGGCGCCGCTACTTTCGCGGCATCGGCACCCACGCCAACAGCAGGATCGACTACGATATCCCCACCGGCTTCGGCGCGTTCGCGGCGACCATCGGCTACGACCAGGAGGTCCGAGGCGGCTCCGTCGTTTTCGTTGTGAATGGCGACGATAAGGAACTGTTCCGCAGCCCTGTCGTCAAGCACGGCACCGGCCCCATCGAGGTCCGCGTGGCGTTGGACGGCGTATCCAAGCTTACCCTGCTCACCGAAGACGCTGGTGACGGCATCGCCGCCGACCACGCCGACTGGGCCGACGCCCGCCTCTTGAAGTAGCGCACGAAGACCGGAACCATCCAAGGGAGCGCAACGGGGGCTGCGCTGGCGTTGCGGTCCGGCCGTGTGGTCCTCGGTGGTTGAGACCGCTGTCCATCGCCCAAATCGGCGGATAACACGACCATTGGGGAAACTCACACAGAGGCACAAAGGACGCGGAGGATATGGAGCGTTCGCCGAAGCGAAATCTGCTCAATGTCTCCGCTTATGATGCGGGAAATGCCGTCCCTCATCAAAGCGTCGCCGAAGTTCAGTAGATGGCCGAGTCGGATACCCATCAACCGCGGATAGGTCAACACCTGCTTACGGTGCGCGTTTGTGACCTTCTCCACGGATTTGAGTTCCACAAGAACGTGTATCCTCCACGATGAGGTCTGCACGAAACCCTTCGTCGAACCGGAGCCCGCGAAGCTCGATGGGGATGGGAACTTGCCGTGCCGCGCGCAGACCCCGGGCCTCCAAATCGCGTGCAAGAACCGCTTCGTACACTGTTTCCAACGGCCCGGGACCCATCTCCCGATGAAGCGCCACCGCGCAAGCCACAATGATGCTTCCTATCTCATTCTGTTTCGGAGGATTCGATCTTCGTGTTCCCTGTGTCTCCGTGTGAGTTCATTCCTGTCTTTATGGAGACAATAAGATCCATCCAGCGAGGGCTTTCTTATCCGGATTGGGGCCACCAGGCATCCCTGGCCCACAGCCACCTCGAAGAGCAAGGATGTCTCAGGTCCCAAGCCCTTCGAAGTATTTGCGGGCGCGGCCCAGTTGTTCGAGCGCTTCGAAATGCTGTTTGCGGAACCTTTCCAGCGTGGCGTGCCAGGGAGTCTGGAGGAATCCTTTAAGATGCTCGGGCGCGATGTGTTTTGCGCAAAACGCGACCGTGTTCTCGAAGTTTTTGGGCGATGACCAGTTACTGCCCGTCGGCACCTGGTCGTAGCCCATTTTCTCGAGCTCCATATACGCTTTCACGGCGCCGGCGGTCGAGTCCTCTTTCACTTCTTCGGCGTAGTACCAAGGGCTTTGCAGCACGGATTTCGGCATCTTTGCGGTGAATTCCTCGGGCTTGTACCAGTAACAATCCGACCAGATCCACGGCCGCGAACCGCCCTTTTCCACTTCCTTGAAGTAGAAGTCCAGGTCGTGCCACCAGAGATCGAACTGGCGGACAACCGCGTACTCGTAGAACCTCTGGTTCTCGATCGTTTCTTCGTCCATTCCCAAATGGAAAAGGCGCGGCGTGTCAAACAGGGCGATCGCCTCCGCGATAAGGTCGCGTACCACCGCGTAGTATTCGTCCGTCGAGACCTTCCGTGCATACGGTCCCAGCCACGTGTCATGGCACGTCGAGAAGTTCATCTTTGGAAAGGGTTCCATGCCGAGCGCGCGGAGATTGGCCAGTTCTTCACGAAGGCGGTCGGTGCTCCACGCGTCCTTTACCGCAATTTCCGGGTGGCTCTTGTATTGGACGCCGTCGCCCAGGTCAACGACGACGGCGTTCACGCCCTCGGCCTTCATTTTGGCCACGAGGTCCTTCCAGAAAGCGTCTTCAAACCGCAGCACGGGCTTCGCGCATGCGAACTCGCCCATCTCCGGCGAGTCGCGGTCGGCCCACATGTTGAGGCCCAGATGCATCAGGTAAGCCCAGATTACCTTGTCTTTCACCTCGCTGCCCATTTTGGATTCCTCCTTCGCCGCCTGCGCCTGCGCCCACGCAAAAGACGGAACCGTTCCCGCCAGGCCCAGCGCCGCAAAATGCTTCAGAAAACGCTCCCGTGTCATGCCACGACTCCCTCGGTTCATTTGTGGATCCTCCGTGCGCCTGCCAAGGCGCGTTAACGCCGGCCGCCCTGCTCCCTCGTTATCGACATATCCAAGCCGCTATGGGTTGGATTCTTCCAGAAATTCAGCGGACAAGCGTCCCTGGAACGGACCAAACACGCCTTCGCCCCAGCGGACGTGCTCTATCGAAAAACCGTCCATGGAGTCGGGGGGCAAGGAGGCCGAACCCAACTTCCGGCCATCCTGTATCACGGTCATGCTGCCGGGCGTGATCCGGAATTCAAAATCAATGGGCGCACCCGTCCACACAATGGGCACGGACAAATGACCGGGCAGGTAGAGCCTATACGCTTCGCCATACTCCTGGGCGCGCCCTCGGTCCAAGAACTCCAGCCGGTTTTCGTAAGTGGCGCCGTTCTTGTTCGAGGTGGAAGCCAGCAAACCTTCCCGGAACGGAACGAGCGACGGTACGCGCTGGCCCCACAAATTGTTGACCTTCTCGCCGAGTAGGGTCATCTCCTTTTCGTAAGGAGCGAGCACCTCCGGCTCAATCGGGGGCTCGTCGAACAGGCGCCCGGCAAACTCCCAGGCCGATTCCGTGTCTTGAAGGCGCCACACCTCGCCCCAAGGCCAAACGCCCGCAAACAGGTCACCCCGGTAGAGGGTAAGCGTCTGCGCTTCCCGCGCACTGGCAGAGGCGCCTTCCGGCCGCGGCGGCCAACCATCCAGCCGTTTCATCTCATTGCCAACCATCTCGAACAACTCTCCCGAGGGGTATTGTCCCATGAACAGGCGGTTCCGGTAGTTGATCATGGCGTAGAGCTGGAAACTCGTCTTCGGATCGGCAGTCCGAAGGGTCGACCATTGTCCGTCACGAAACCGGTATAGCCCGCCGTTGTTTGACCCCACGAGGACATCGTTGTTCTGTTGTCCGTAAGAATACGGAAACTCCCCGGGGGCGGTGAGTGGGAGGATCACGGCCTGCTCGAGCACGGGTTCGGGCTGCGCTTCAATATCCCACGGGCAGGCATGAATCGCGGTGCGGCGTTCGGGCGAATTCGCCTGAGCGACGTGGAAGAACAGCCGCCCCTGAGCATAGTAGTACAATCCGGCGGCGCCGTGGGCGGAGTCAAACCGGAATGCGTCCCGTCCATCGACCGTAACACGGTTCGGATAGCATTCCAGGCGGTGGCTCCCGACGAGGAATCCGGGGGGCTGCGGAGGGTCGGTGGCCGTCCAGATGCCCGCGCCCTCGTCCCATCGCAGGACGGGCGTTTTTCCGGAACGATCGGTCGCGTACACCACGCCGCCCACGTCGAACACGTAATGATGGCAACTGCCGGACGGCCTGGGGAAGGAAGTCACCTGAACCGTGTTGCAGCCACGCGGCGGTTTGACATAGAAATGCAGCGTGTGCCGGTTGGCGCGATAATAGGAGTTGTACGCGCCCAGGAATCCAGCCCCGGCAGCCGAGTTTCCGTCCGGGGACGCCGCCTCAAACAAGGACCCAAAGTTCTGGCCGACATCCTTGCCAAGATCAACGGTCAGCCGGACCGTCCATCCAGGCGTCTCGGCCGCCATGGGCACGGCATCGCGAAGGTAGCCGCCCTGAATCACATCAGGAAGGAACTTCTCCAATCCCGCCCAGGCGAAGACCGCCACACCGGGACACCCCGCTTTCTCCGCAAGCGAACGGTAGTCCGCAATCTCTGCCGCGGACTCGAGCGCGCCATGGCTCGTATGAATCCCCAGCGCGAAGGATAACGACGCGTCCACCCCGGTTTGACGCACCAGTTCGACGGAGTCGCGAACGCGTTTTTCGAAAACGTTGAGATACTCCTCTCCGCAATTCCTGCGGTAACAGTAGCCGGACACATTGACCATATCGATGTACCGATTCCGCACCCAGTCCGGCCAGCGTTGTGAAACGGGGTGATTGAACGGCACGTGAGGTCCCCATGTGTACAGGGCAATCCGAATGTCCGGCTGCTGTTCTCGAAGCGCCTGGCTGATCTCTCTGGCCAGCGTGCTGAGCGACTCCTCTTTGAAGCGTTGCAGGCGCTCCTTCCGGGCGGCATCCGTCTCACCAGCGGGTGCGGCGGCATCAAAGGCCGCGGCGCTCGCAGGATCAAGCTGTACCTCTTCGTTGGGATACCGAAGGTAATCGAGCAGCACGCCGCTGGGCCGGATATGGCCAACCATTTCCCGCATCATGCCGACCACCCACGCGCGGGCGTCGGCGTGCGACGGCGATATCCAGCCCATAGGTTCACCGGACGGTTTGCGGAGCGCCCACTCCAGATGTTCCTCCAGGATTCCCTCCGGGGCGTTATGGCCCGAAACGAGCACGCATACCGCGGGCATCACATGAAACCCGCGAGCCTGCGCTTCACGCGCAAAAAGGCCCAGGGTATCTCCGTCCGCCGCGCCGGTGGGCCGCAGAAAATGGCTCGGATAGTAGGCGCGGCCCCCCGAGGTGTTCCCATACGGAAGCAACGTGGTGAATCCGCAAGCGCCGGCATAGTCCAGAACCTCCGCAATCCGGTTCAGACGCTGTTCCGCCGTGATTCGCCCGTCATCGAAAGGCGCCGGATGCAGATACACGGCCCGTAACGGCTCCAACGGGGCTGCCGCGGCTGCAACGCCCAAAAGCAGTCCCACCACCGCAAACAGAAGAATAGTTGCCGTTACTGTCTCACAGGATCTCTTCTCGGACGCGGACGACTGGGTCTTGTGCATCATGGTCGCTCCCAATCCAATTCCCTCCCATAGGCTTTTCTCTCGCCCTGGCTGTTCGCGGTGCTGTTTGGCAATGTTCTGCATTCTCGCCGTGGTGCGGCGCAGCACGCATCTTATCGAAATTGCGGGCATCACGGCCAATACAGGCTCCGCCCACGTACAGCAAGTGGCGAAAACCCTGACTATCGCACGTCCCTGGCCGGCAACAAGGACGAGTATTTGGGAAGCACGGGAACCGGAGGCGTTTCTGATTGTGCGACAAACGTCCCATTCCGCAACACGTGACTTCAACTCACCTTGGCAACATCAAGGAAGATGATGATTGAAGGATTGCCGACGGGGCAGTAATGACCCGTGAATGTGAGGCTGCCGGTTTCACGATTCACCTGGAAGACGGCAACGTTGTCGGCACGCTGATTGCAGCAAAAGAGGAAATTGCCAGTGGGATCGAAGTTGAAACTGCGCGGATAGTTCCCTCGCGACCATTCTTCCTCTATGAACGCCAGTTCGCCGTTCTGCCCAATGGAAAAGATCCCGATGCTGTCGTGCAGCCGGTTGCCCGCATAGACAAACCGCCCGTCGGCCGAAACCAGGATCTCGGAGCAGAAATTGCTCCCCGCAAACCCGGGCGGCAAGGTGGAGACTGTCTGCCGCGATGCCAACCGCCCCGTTGCGGCATCGTAGTCAAACAACACGATTGTCGAGCCTTCTTCCTGAATAGAGTAGAACCAACGGCCGTTGGGATGAAAATGGAAATGCCGCGGCCCGTCCCCCGGCGCCAGAGAGACCGCCGGCGGTTCATTCGGAGTCAACACGCCCGTGTTCTCGTCGAACTTCCAGACAAAGATTCGATCCAATCCCAAGTCAACATGCAGCACGAAACGCCCCGAGGGATCAGCCTGAATCATGTGCGCGTGAGTCCGATCATGTCCGCTGAACGCAAAGCTGCCCGGCGGAGCGTTCGCCGCTTTGGTCGGGCCAATCGGCCCGTCATCGTTCTTGACATCTACGGCTTCGCTCAAACGGCCATCGGGCAGAATCGGCAGCACTGCCACGGACCCGCCGAAATAATTGGCCACGAGAAGGAAACGTCCGGAAGGATGGATGCTTACATACGTGGGACCGGCGCCGCCCGAGGAAACGGTATTGAGCATTTCCAGCCGCCCGTCCGCCGGATTGACCGCAAAGGCGCTGACCGTGCCTTCCTTGCTGTCACCCACCCGAGCCGTCTCATTGGCGGAATACAGCCGGTTTCCGGCGGCATTCAGAACGAGACAGCTGGGGCTTGTGCCCATCTCATACACGCTGGCTGGCGTCATTGCCCCGGTGGCGCGATTCACCCGGAAAAGATGTATGCCGCGGCCATTGCCGGGCGGCAGGTCCACCTGCGTTGGCAACACATCGCGGAGCGGAGAACTGAACGTGCCGACATAGGCAATAAGTGGTTTACTGGCTTCGTTCGATTGCGCTTTGGGCGAACTCGTGATGAGCGGGGTTGTTCCCGCAAGGGCGACCCCGGTTCGCAGAAAAGAACGCCGGGAACAGCCGTGCAACGTCATGGCAAGAAACAGTCCTTATGGCCGATCAGATGGGAAGGTGCGCAAATACCGACAACGTTCCCAATTGTGATGCTGAACATCCTTGACCGGTATTTGACCCAAATTCACGGTCGAATTTCAACCGTGCGGCAATCCGGCCCTTGCTCCCGCCTCACTGCTTGACCGGCACGACCTGCGTTGGCTGCAGCACCACGGGTCCGAGCAAGCCGGAGGGCTGAAGCGGCGCGTCCTTTGTCCACAGGCGCCATGTGGTGAAGGTGTAGCGCCCCGCGGGGCTGGGCGCACCTTCGTTAAGCCATCGAGGCCACTCTTGGAGCGAGCCCTCGGGATCACGTCCGCTGTCTTCGGGAAGCTGCTCGTCGCCAATGAGGCGGTTCACCCAGAGGTTGGCCACTTTCAGTTCGAGCGCGTTCTCACCGGGTTGTGCGGCGTCCGTGATGTCCACGCGGTACGGAGGCTTCCATGCGGTGCCGAGGTCCTTGCCGTTCAGGGTAACCTGAGCCATCACCTGGACGTTGCCCAAATCGAGGTACAGACGCCGATCATTTCCGAGCATCTCGGCGGGTATGTTGACGGTCCTGGTGTACGTCGCCACGCCCGAGAAGTACTTCACGCCGGGATCGCCGTGGTCGCTCCACGAGATAAGCTTGTCGAGCGCCACGTGGTCAGGCGCGCCCCAATCTGCCGGAAACTGGACTTGCCAGGGGCCTGTCACCTCGAAGGGAGGCGGTACGGACGCCGCTTCTGCTATCCACGCTTTCCCGGAGGCCGTCTTCAACTCGTACCGGCCGGGCTGCCAGGCGTCGAGCTGGAGTTGGCCATCCGGGCCGCAACGGATGCCAGCCACCTGGCCGGGAGGCGTGGCTGGCGGCACGAGTGTGATGGTATCCGGGTCGGAGCCGGAGGCCGTCAGGCGCTGCCCGGCGGCGGCGTACTCGACGACGAGCGTCTTCACGACGTTCACGGCGGGGTCGTCGCCCTCCGCCATTCGGGAGACCTCGAACGAGGATTCTCCTGTATCCACAAGGTGTTGGAGCTTCGCCTTGACGTCGCGCGTGCGGTTGGGGTCGCCCGGGACGCCATATGTCGCTTTCTCGATGACGATTTTTGGGGTTTCGCCAGTCAGATGGACGGTGTCATTGTCGTTTCCGGTGGCCGTGAACGTTTGGCCGCCGGCGGAATACTCGACGACGAGGGTCTTCTGGACGTTCGGGGCGGGATCGCCGTTTGCTGCCAGTTGCGAAACCAAAAACGTAAAGTCGCCCCTGTCCACGCGTTGTTGCACCTCGGCGAGCACGTCGCGCGTACGCCGCGGGCGGGATGACGTTACGCCAGGCGAAGCCTCGCTTCCCACGTCGTCCAGCACGCCGTAGACGGCCTTGTTTACGAGGATCTTGGGCGATGTGTCAGCCAGGGCGAGAATGGGCATGTTGTCGCGCGTCACGGATACGATGGGGTCCACGGGCGCATCGCTCTTGCGGAACACCACGAATACCGAGCCGCTCGGGCCCAGCCTCAACAGCAGACTCGTGGTCCCGTCTCTCTCGTCAAACAGTGCCGCCCGCTCGATACGGCCGCTGTCGGGCCACCATAACTCGGGGCGCTTGCCGGTAATGCGGAACGTGCACGTAGCCTGAACCTCATTCTGTTGCGGATTCGCGACAAAGTAGATGTCCACGCCCTCCATCACGCGATGGATGCGGCCCAACCGCGCTTGGCTCGTAAAGTCGCGGGGTACGCCCGCCTCCGCAAGCACGCGTTCCGGCGCGATGCCCCACACGACGCGGCCGCTGCCAAACCGGTGTTCTTTGCTCGATTTCCCGTCGCAATCGCCCCATATTTCATCGGCGAGTTGCCTCACTTCCACGTCGCATGCCGGATAATCCGTCAGACTCGGCGATTGCTGGGGTCGCGGCCCGATGACCGTCGCCCCGGCCTGGATCAATTCCTTGATCTTGCGCAGCAAGGCGGGTGTCATCGCTGGCGCGCCGGGCAGGACCAACACGCGATAGCTCATGCCGTCCGGCAGCACGAGGCGGCCGTCGCGCGCCGACATGCGCGTAAGCACGGCCTCGGCGCTGCAATTGTCGAAATCGTACCCCGTCGGTTTGTTAGCCAGGAAACTCTGCGGTGCGGCTTCGGGCTGCAGGAAGCAGATATCGGCAACAAAGAGGCCCTGGCGCAGCATGAATTGGCATCGCGCGAGATACGTGTGCCACGCCGGCGTCATGTCCCACCACGTCTGCGTGCGCTCGTAATGAACGCCCCAGGGCCCCATGGTCATGCCGGGCCGCCGGTCCAGCCAAGGCTGAAGCGCGTACCGATGAAACACAAACCGGTTGACTCCGTCGCAGAAGGCGCGGTCGCCGAGGGCCTTGATCGTGGCCGGATGCGCCAGCCACCTCTCGTGGTCATCCGCTGTAAATGATTCCGCACCAAGGATCGGCTTGCCATACGTATGCGCCGCGGAAGCCATCGCTTTCGGCGTCGGGAACCCGCCGCCGCCGACCCAGAACTCGCACATGGGTTCGTCGGCCCGGCCCGCATACGGCAGGTCGTCGCAAGGGCCGCCGTACGCCTCGATCGAGAGCCGCATCCCCTGTAGGCGGGCGAGTGTTTGAAGGTGCCCGGCATAATTCTCGACGACCATGTCCGAGATGGTCTGCCTCAAATCCCACAGGAACCGCTCCGAGACTTCGAGGCTCCCGACCACGCGCCCGGTCATCGCGGGGAGAAACGGCAAGGGGTCGTACCCGCGCCGCGTCTGGAACTCATCGCGCATCCGGGCTGTCCAGTTCTGCGCCCCGTTCTCCCAGCTGTCAATGTGAGTGGAGACCAGCACCTTGCTTGCCGCGGGGCCGGCGTCGGCGATGAGTTTGCCCATCATGCCGGCGAAGTTCGCCTCGATGCCCTCCTTGCTCAGCTTGTCGCATTCGAGGCCGCGGCCGCTTTCGGGCGAAGGGGCGTTCTGCACGCCCGTGCTCGTGTGGCCGAACCGCAGCACCGTCCATTTGCCGGGGGGCACGTCCCACACGAGATGCCCGCTCTTATCCATCGTGCCGCTCAGGTCGACAATGGCCGCGCGGTCGATCACCATCTCCGGCGGGAGACTGGTCTGCACAACCGCCGGCGGCACGAAGCCCGTCTGATAGCAAGCCTTGACCTGGATGTTTTCAATGCGGTAAGAGCCGGGCGTTGGGAACGCGAGCACCTCGATATCCCGATAGAAACCCGCGACCGTTTCCGGCTGCTGGAGCACACCGTCAAAATGTTGCGGCCCTTCGAGGTTTGTCTCGCTCCACACGACCTTCTGCATGGATTGTTCGGGCGTGATCCACGGCCCGCCGCTGCCGTTCCACCCCGCGTCGTTGTTCATGTTGATCTCGAGCCCGAGCCGTTGCGCCTCCGAGACTACGTGTTTGAACAGTGCCCGCCACGCGTCGCTCATGAACGGCACCGGCCCGGGCGGGATACCCTGGTCCACCTCCATGATCAGCACCCCGCCGATGCCCACGCGTTTCATCGCCTCTAAATCGGCCGTGATTCCGTCCTTCGTGATGTTCCCGTTCAGCCAAAACCAATACACCCAAGGCCGCGCCGATTCCGGCGGTTCAAGAAACACCTTCTCCAGGTTGTCCGCCCGGGCGTCCGCGCTGTTCACGACACCAATTACGGCGGCCATGATCAGCACCCCACATAGGAGATGGTCCGAGGCCAGTCGCAGCTTCAACATGTTCCGCTCCCTTCCCGCGTTCAAAACGATTCAAGAGCATCCGAGCATGAAAGCACTTCTTGGTAATCAGGATGCGCTATTCTAAGCCAAAGGCAGGAGCAGGCGCACAGGGCACCCTTCTATCATGTCCAAGCCTTTGCCCGAAGGCCACAGAATCCGATTCGCAGGCTGCAGCTTTGGCCTCTTGACGCTCCGCCGGTACACACAAAGCAAATCCCGCAATGCCAGGTTCTCCACTTGAAGCGCCGCGCGGGCTCTGCGGGTCGAGGCCAAGAAATCCGCGCATGGTTTGATGAGTCTGGCCACATCCTCTCCGATGACGCGTCCAATAACGGCATCGCGCGAAAGGAAAGGCGTAACAGGCGAAGACGGGACCCAACGAATTCAGCGGGCACGCATCCGCCCAAGTCGCCGGATAACACGACGATTGGGGAAACTCACACAGAGGCACAAAGGACGCGGAGGAAATGGAGCGCCCGCCGAAGCGAAATCTGCTCAATGTCTCCGTTTATGATGCGGGAAATGCCGTCCCTCATCAACGCCTCGCCGAAGTTCAGTAGATAGCCGAGTCTGATGCCCGTCAACCGCAGACTCGATGGGGATAGGAATTTGCCGTGCCACGCGCAGGCCCCGGGCCTCTAAATCGCGTGCAAGAACCGCTTCGTACACCGTGTCCAATAGCCCGGGACCCGTCTCTTGATGAAGCGCCATCGCGCAATCCACAATGATGCTTCCTATCTCATTCTGTTTCGGAGGATTCAATCTTCGTGTTCCCTGTGTCTCCGTGTGAGTTCGTTCTTGTCTTTATGGAGACAATACGATCCCATCCGCGAGGGCTTTCTTATCCGGCGATTGGGGTCATAGAACGAAGCGTTGATGGAATCGGCAGGGGCGGCTACAATGACTGGAAATGCGCCTGCGCCGGTCACAGGCAGGTCCAGAGGGGAAATCCCATTTGAAAGGAGTGCGAAAGTGTTGTGCATTTGTTCCTTGCTGGTATTCGCAGGGGGTCTGGCGGTTTCGGCCGTAGAGGCCTCCGCTCAGGCCTCCGCCGTCGATTTCTCGTACGCCTTCGCCACGCCTCATCGCATGGCCGTGGCCCTGCCCGACAGCAGCGATAAGACACTTCTGGACGCCGAACCCGGCAATCTCCGGATGGCGTGGACGTACGGCACGCTCCTGAATGCCCCGTTAATGGCGTACGACCCGCTCACGGCGCCGTGGAGCGTGAGGTTGCATCCGCAGATTGCGGAGCAGCCGCCCGCGGCCAGTGCGTGGAAACGTGTCGAGCAGATACTGCCCGCCCTCGAAAACGCATACACGGATCCGAAAGGCGCGATACGGCTCGAAGTCGTCGGTGGCGCGACCGCGGCGCTCGTCCGCATCACGATGACGAACACGAGTGATGACGCCAATACCTTCCGGCTGCTCTGCAAGTCCGAACGGGGCTTTTACGGCTACAATCCGGCCTATGTGGACCCGGGCCGTGATCGCGACTGTCTGCTGGCGGGCTGGGGCGACCGCGCCGACCGTGTATTGGTGTTGGCGATAGGGTCCGACGACTGCGCCATCCTCGACGCGACCACGCTGTGTCCCACGTGGCACGTGCCGGCGGGCCAGACGCGAACCGGGTGGCTCGTGCGTCCGTATCGAGGCTACGCGGCGGACCTGCCCGCGCTTCGCGGCGCCGACTGGGCGAAGGAAGCCGAAGCCGCGAAACAGGAATGGCGCACACTCCTGGGCCAGGCCGTGCGCGTACAGATTCCCGATCCCGGCGTCGTAGACGCGCTCTACGCCTGCCTGGGCGACCTGTTCATCATGCGCGAACCGGTCGCGCGCGGATATATCGCCGCGACACCCGGAACAGAAGGGTACCGCGCCCCCAACTCAGGCGAGGCCGCAATCGTGTCGGTGGCCCTGGATCAGTTTGGACTGCACAATCAGGCAATCAAGGGATACCAGATGTGTCTCGACCAGCAGGGAACCGACGGCGACTGGGCGGACCCGCAAGGCTGGTGTCACCTGATGTGGTGCATCTCCGGTTTCAAATCATGGGCCGCAATGGAGCATTACCTGCTAAGCGGCGACCGCGCCTTCCTGGAGTCCATCTACCCGCGCATGCTGGCCAGCTCGCGCCATAAGGAACAACAACGCGCGCGGACGCGCCTCCTGGTAGATGGACAACGCCCGCTCACCTATGGCTTGATGCCGCGCGGTATGGGCGATTGCGGACTCAAGGACGGCGACGACCTCTACGGGGTCTTCCTGCCACACAACATCTGGGCGGTGTACGCGGACCGCGTGACGCTCGAAGCCGCCGAAATCCTCGGCAAAACGGACGACCTGTCTGAGGTGAAATCCATCTACGAAACCGCGTTGGGCGACCTTTTGCAGGCGATGGACAAAGGCGCGATCTCCGAATCGGGCTTCCGCTGGATTCCCGGCGTGCCGGGCAAGACAAGCGGCAGCCGATGGGGCGCGCTCAATGCGTTGTTCCCGTGCAGACTCGTGCCGCCCGACCACGAACTCGTTTCCGGCACCATCGGCCGAATCGAGTCGGCCATGAGTCCCGGAGGCCTTCCGCTCAACACCGGCTGGCTCCCCGACGGCATGTGGGTGGCCATCGCGCTCGACAACCTGGCGGCGGCGCACCTGGTTCGCAACGAGGGCGATGCCGCCGCCGCTCTTCTGTACGCCACGTTGAATCACGCCACACCGCTCTACACCTGGTGCGAAGAACGGGGCCAGGAACCGGGTTCGACGACTGTTACCGGCGATCGCCAACACCTGTGGACGCCTGTCGCGGTAGTCCGCGCTATCCGTGATTTCATGGTGTTGGAAGACGGCGCTGAATTGCACCTCGCGCGCGGCCTGCACCGGGATTGGCTGAAGAGCGGGGCGCCTGTCGGCATTACCGATGCGCCGACGCACTTCGGCCACATCACCTACAGCATGCAATATGATGCGGCGGCCTCGCGCGTCATGGGCAAGGCCGTGTTTCCCCAGAACGCCGGCCTCAAAGCCGCCACGCTTCACGTGCGACTGCCCGAAGGACGTCGCGTCGTCTCCGCCAATCCCGAATCGAAAGCGATGGTCTTGCCCGACGGTTCCGGGGTCCGCTGGGACGCGCCGGCCGGCGAGATGCGACTTGCGTTGACTATCCAGTAGGTCAAATTTCAAGCCCGAGGGATTCGCGCCGGCTCTGGATGTTCCACGCGCGGCATTGGCGTCCTGTCCACCTGTCCATGTGGAGGAGGGACGTCCCTGCCCTTGTGCAGCGTGGTGTTTTCCCGGCTATTCAGGGCGTTTCCGCCGTGTGCGAGACGCCCGTGTCTCGCCCCTTCTCGCTGAAAACCGATTCGGCGTCAATCCTGGCCCCCTCATTGGGCAATGCTGATTTCGCGGACGCGGACTTGTTTGAGAACCACGGTGGCTCCGCCGGGGAACTGGAGACGCAGGGCGCTGATGGGTGAGCCGCCGGCGGCAATCGTGACGCGGTGGGTCGGGAACTCCACCCCGGGGTAGCCGGCGACGAACTCCATGTCCTGCCCGGCCTTGAACCCGCCGCCCGTTGCCCATGCCACCCGCGCGAGGTCGAACCGGTCGCACTTCGCCTCGAACTCGAGCATCACGGGGTGCTCCCCGGCTGCGATGTTCAAGCCCGCGAATTCGATCTGCGGCGGGTAGTTTCCCACGCGATCCGCTGGCAGACTCCAGAGCACTTTCTCGCTCACGGGACGTCCGGCTTCCAACTGGTCCACCACGGTCTTCAATGGCGCAAAAGCGCCTGCATAGTACCGTTCGAGCGCCTTGGTAAACTTGGCGCGGGTGGACGCGATCGCGGCCAGCGCCGACTTCTCGCCGTCCGCGTCGCCTGACTGCTTCGCCTGCACCGCGGCCAGCACCCGGCCCTGCAAATCGTCCCACATGGATTGGGGCAAGGGATCATCGAGCGTGGCTTCGAGCTCTTCGCGGCTGGCGCACTGGAGCAGGCCTTTCGCCCGCGCCTGGGCAACGATACTCCGCAACGCGTCCACCTTTACGGTGGCGAACGCCGTGCCGACAGGCCCTTCGGGGGGCCGTCCAACGTCCAGCCGCTCCTCATACATCGAGTAGTAGATGCGCACCTCGTCGTCAAGAAGCATCGCCGTGGAAGCGCCCACCCCCGTGTGTCCTTTCTGCCCATATTCCGTCCAGCTCACCACCGGATCGCTGTCGTGAAACGGCTCCGCCGTGTCGGGATCGTCCCATTTGACCCAATGGATACCGTCGAGCGAGAACGCATACCCGATGCGTTTCACGCCGCAGATGATTTCATTGTTGCTCGGTTGACCCGTGTAGAAGAGGTGATAGCTCGCGCCGGGTTTGCCCGCATACACGTGCGTGTCGGACTGTTCGTCATCGATTTTCACGACTCCCGCCGCGTAGATCCACCCGCCGTCCCACGTTCCCGGCTTGCCCTGTGTCAGAATCGGGTTCAGGCGGCATTTGCGCCAATGGAGGCCGTCAAGGCTCTCCGCGTAACCGAATTCATTCCGGTAACCCCGCTGCCCGCGCGTGATGCCGACGTGCCATAGCTTGAAGCGGTCCCCGTCCCAGATCATCGCGTGATCGCCCACCACCATCTCGTCCCAGTCGCCATTCGGCCCCATGTAGAAGACCGGGTTTGACGGTTCGGGCGTCCAGTGAACGCCGTCCGGCGAACGTTTCAGTCCCATGCCGTCGAAGGCCCCGTTGCGCCGGTTGCAGGTAGACCAGAAGGTGATCCAGTATTGGCCATCAAACTTGAGAACGTCGGGATCGCCGCACTGGTTGCCGGTGGGCCAATCGCCGGTATTGCCCTTGTTGACGACGGATTCCCTGCCCGCCGGCCAAGTCCACCATATCCCGTCCTCCGACTCGGTATACCGGCCCAGCAACGAATCCCACATCCGGAACTTGTCATCTTTAATCACTGCGGGCGAATAGATCGTCAGGTTCACGGGGTTCCCCGCATACGGTGTGACGGGCGACGCGGTGACGTTATGGAGTCCTTTGACGGAAACGTCGCTGAACGTGCCCGTCGCCGCGTTCGTGAAGAAACCTACCCGCCCGGCTGGCTGAATGGTAAAATCCTGCTCTTGCGCCAGCACCACAAACGCGCCGTCGATGTAGCAGTAGATCGTCCCGTGGTCGGTCGCCACGGTCATTTCATACGTCTTGCCGAGTTCCACCGGAAACGGCGCGACCGCAGGCGTGTGGAAATGGTCGCTCACCATCGTCTCGAAGGTCAGCCCGCGCGACTTCTCGATGTGCACCTCGCGGCTGCCCGCCCACAGGCCCACCGTGATGAACGTATCCGTCTGCTCATCACCCCGCACGATCAGCCGCACACCAGGCGACGCCGCCGTGGCGCCCATCGTATCCACCCGCACCTTCGCTTTGATGGCGCAATCCATCCAGCGCGGTCCCTTGATGAACGTTCGCGCATACGGCGCGGATGCGTCCGCCTGCACCAGCGCGCCGTTCTCGACTCGCCACTCGCCGGCCTTGGCTTCGAGGTTCGCGAATGCCTGCCCCGGCGACAGGGCTTCGTTGGCCCGCTCGACCGCAGCCACCTCGGCCGCATCCTGGCGCGCAACTTGCGCCACGGAAAGCAAGGAACACGAAATAGACAGAGTAAATAGGGGTAATAACCTCTTATTAAGCGAATGACGTTTCATTTTCGGGGGCTTCTTTCCAGATATCTCATGTTGAAGCTGCGCCTCGCATGTGCTCAATAGAAGGTCATTGTCCCTGCTTATTAGTGCTCTCGACCGCGTAGAAGATGATTCGAGAATCCCGGCGGTTCGGAATAACGATCTTGAACCCGTCTTCGCGAATCTCCCTACCGGAAACGGCCCAGGTTTCTCCGGAATCATAATCTTCAAACTTCCACTGTTCGGCCGGGTCAATCGTCAAGAGGTCAAACGTCATCGCACGAACGTCGCTCCCCGCGCGCCGCAGGGCGAGAATCATCCCCTCCCGTTCCGCAGGAAGATACAGGTGATACGCGGTCCACGCAGCCGGATTGCGCTGTTCGTGGGTTAAGGGGTAGTAATCGCCAAAAAAGTATTTCTTGCAGCGTTGTGCCTGAATGACATTCGCCTTGATCTGGAGCCATTCCGGCTCTGTCTTCGCGACCATTGCGTTCTCCATGCCCGGACTCAAGGCGCAGCGAGCTTCATACGTATCGAAAAGCGACCAGCCCCGAATCATGCTTCCCTGAATCGGGAGCCAATGGAGAATTCCGTAACTCTGATCCTGCGTCGACTCGGCGGTCGCTTCGGGAAAGCAGTTGTAATCGCTTCGCCAGAGAGGTTGTCCCCGCGCAATCGACTCCAGGTCGATGCGCCGTCCGCCGCTGGCACAATTGAGAATGGCCAGATGCGGGAACTCGCTGCGAAGCGCGTCCCAAAACGCGAAATGGCCTTCGATGAACCGCATCTCGTTCATCCCCCACCGGTCAGGCAGGGCGGCCGTTTCCAGATAGGGATTCGGGTCGATGTTGAAATCCTCTTCGTACCAGTCAATGTTGTAATCCCTGATCAGACCGCCAACGACACCGGTCGCCCACGTCAACGATTCGGGTTTGCCGAGATCGAGAAGAAGCGTTTGCCCGTCTTGGATCTTGCCGTCGGCATTTCCGGTCAGGAAATACTCGGGATGTTCGAGCGTGACCGGCCGGCCGTGAATGGCGCGGCACGGTTCGACCCAGACAAGAAACTTCATCCCCGCTGCATGAGCGGCGTCACTTGTCGGCTTGAGCGTTCCGTTGTGCCAGTTCGGATTCGGCCGCCAGTCTCCGGCCATAATTCCCCAGTCGCCCTCGAACACAGAGTACGACGGGACGACGCCCGTTCCGTACCAGCCCGCATCAAACCAATAGACGTCCAATGGAATCTCATACTCCTTGATCTTGTCGATGATTTCGAGGTGCTCTTTCGACGGAATCCCTCCCCAGACGACTCCGGAAATCGGCGGCTCGACCAATTTCCCACCGACGCGCGGCGAATAATGCTGAAGGACCAGTCTGCGAAACATATTCTGACCGTGCAGCATCTCCCCTTGCCAATAGAGGACCAGATTCAACGTCGAGCGGGCCGTCTCGCCGGGATGAAGGATCGAATCGAAGTTCTCGACCCCGGCCTGAATCGTCGATTTTCCGTTCCCTTGATGGTCAAAATAGGCGCGCCAAGCGCCGCTCCAGCCGAGTCCGGCGATCAAACCGTCGCCGCCGGTCTGATAATTGAAAAACGGCAACCATATGGCGCTCGAACGTCTGTCATTTGGAATGAGGTACGAGTGTGCCTGTGCCCAGGCGGCGTTTGAGGGTGTGTCCATCGCAATCCGGCGGCGCTTGTCCCACATTGAGTTGTGCATGACCTCGCTCATGAAGTGAAAATCGTCCTCGTGACCCGGCGAACCGACCGAACGGTGCAGAACCGGCATCGAACCGTCCGCTGCATCCCAACACGTATCGATTCCCCAGAAATCGTGAACCTTCGCGGAATCGGTTTGCCCGTCGTTTCGGACGCGGACAACCCATTGAAAGGCGGGGAAGTCCTGGAATTCGGTGAGTTCCATCTCGCAATAGAGCGGCGTCTGGGCGTCTCTCCAACTCAGAATATGCGTGCGCGTCCCGTCATTCCGCCAATCCCCCGACTCGATGTTCGCCGTTCCGATTGTGACCCATTCCCGGCTGCTTCGTTCGCCGCATCGGAACGAGAAGGGGAGATCGGCGGCGTAGCGCCCGGCGCTCGCGTCCCCTTGTTTGAGGAGAAACTGTTTCCATTGTGCCACGAACGCCGTCTCGCTGGCCGCTGGCTGTGACGAATACGGCTCGACGGGAATCTCTGCCCCGCTGGCGAACGCTGAGAACAACATTGTCGCGGGAAAGAACAGAAGCGAAAAGAATCGGGGTTTCATTGCCACTTCTCCGTTGATGATATTGCCGCCCGCCGGCAGCCGTTTTGGGGACGTCCTGGTTCCTGCATGTCTCACCACGCCCTTATGTAATCGGGCGTTTGTAAACCGATACAGCCGTCGTCCGGAGATTCTTCGAGCGCAGACTCTTTCATCCTAGCGAAGGGCAGCGGCAGATTCCAGGTGCGCCGCTGATCATCGTGATTCTTGGCCGCCATTTGTCTGGACCGCTTACTACTATCTGGATGTGCCGGTGATGGCGGAGACCGCCGCGGTTCTTGGAAAAAATGACGAGACGCGGCATTATGTGGAATTGGCCGGCAAGATCAAGGAAGCGTTCCATCGGAAACGGCTCGACCGCAAGCTGAGCTAGTATGGCGCGGGCAAGCCCTCACTCGGCAATACGCCCCAGCCGATCGCGGTTAAGAAGTAGTCGTTGCGATGGACGAGACGAGGCCGTAAACGGACGCCTCGGATTGGCGCGAGAACAGTGCTACGCATCTTGTCCCTCAAGGAGTTGCTGCCATGCACGCCAAACACTTTCCTGCGGCTCTTGTACTGCTTGCCGTGTTACCGCTGGCTGCGTCCTTCGCGGCCGAAGACGTCAAAGCCCCCGCCCCACCGGATTATGTACAGCCCAGGGAATTCTCCTGGAAGTCTCTCCGGGAGCCGGAGTGCCTGTTCTGGCCCACGGTCATCTGGTGGTGGAACGGGACGCTCGAACCCGCGGTGCTTCGCGCGCAACTCGCTGATATGAAAGCGCACGAGGTGCGTAATGCGTTGATATTTCCGCTGTCCAACGATCACCGGCCCAACGATTACCATATGGACCCCGACTACCTCACTCCCGAGTTCTTCGACCGCGTGCGAACCGCGGTAGACGAGGCCGCGCGGCTGGAGATGAATTGCTGGCTCTATGACGAGGGCGCCTGGCCGCCAGGACTGGTGCTGCGTCACAATCCACAGTACGCCACGCACCACGCTACGTGCCAGTTGGTGTACGGCGATGGGAATTGGACTCAAGTGCGCAACCCCTCCTCCTATGTGAGCGCCGATTTTCTGAGTCCCAAGACGACGGCGGCTTTCATCGCGACGACTCACCAGCCTTACGCTGAGCTGTTGGCGGCGCAATTCGGTTCGACCATCACGTTCATGTTCACGGACGAGCCCGCATACCAGTACGTCGACCTGGGCCGTTCGATCCCGTGGACCCCGGGCGGGGATGCCATTTTTCAAAGCCGGTTCGGCTACAGCCTGCTGGCCGACAACAAGCTCGATGCCTTTGCCGTCACCGACGCCGGTCAGTTGACCCCGGCGCAGAAAAAAGTGCGCGTGGACGTATTCGACTTCTTGTCGGGACAATTCCGCGACGCGTACTTCTTGCCCAAGCGCGATTGGTGCCGGCAACAGGGCATTGCTCATTGCGGACACCTCGGCGGAGAGGACGAATCGATCAGTCCGGTTATCCATGGCTACGGCAGCGCCCTGCGGCACCTTCGGGCGATGGACATGCCGGGTGTGGATGCCATCTGGCGTCAGATTTTCCCTGGCAAGCCGTGCGAAACGAACTTCCCGAAGTTCGCCTCATCCGCCGCCCATCAGAACGGTACGGCACTATCCTTCACCGAATCGTTCGCCGTCTATGGCAGCGGACTCACTCCGGCCCAGATGAAATGGGTGCTCGACTACCAGTTCGTTCGCGGCATAAACATATACCTTGGCAGCAACTATCCGGTCACCACGCGCGACAACGCGATGACGGGCGAGCGGCCGCGATTCTGTCCCGCCGAGCCAATGTGGGATTTCCTGCCGGACCTCCATCGCTACGTAGCCAGGTCGAGCTACATGCTGGCCTGCGGCCAACCGGCCATCGAGATCGGGCTCTACTATCCCGTGCGTGACATCTGGGCCAGCGGCGACGTGTCCGACCCGGCGGTATGCGGGTTCAACGCGCTCGCTCAAGCCTTGCTCGAGCGGCAGTGCGACTACGACCTGCTCGACGATGATGTGCTTTCCGATCCAGTGACGCAGGTCGCCGATGGCCTTTTGGCGATTGGACCCATGCGCTATCGGACAATCGTTGTCGGGCCGACCCAGTGGATGACAGAACCTGCCCGGCAACGGCTCGAGGAGTTCAAGACGGCCGGGGGGCAGGTGGTCCGCGCCGATGAGCTGGGCCAGATCGACGCAGCCGTGGCCGGGATCGCGCCGACGGTGCAGCTCGAGCCACCTTCCAGGGACGTTCGTGCGCTCGTCCGCCGCTGGCCCGGCGGCGGGGCAGCGTTTCTGTTCAATGAAGGCGAGAAGCCGTACGCCGGCAGCGTCTCTATGGCGCTCGACGGAGAGGCGTACGAGGTCGAGCCGGGAACGGGGGTGCTGCGAACGGTGGAGAGCAAGAAGGCAAAGGATGAGGGCGCCCCCAAGCCCAAACACGCTATTCATGCCATCGCGTTGCATCTTGTGGCGGGACAGTCAATGCTGCTGGTCTCGACTCCACAGGACGCGCCCGCTGACGTTGCGCCCCCACAGGCACCCGAGGCGGCCGAATCCCTCGAGCTGGCCGACGCGTGGACGGCCCGGGTAGACCAGCAGTATGTGGCGGGCGAACATGATTTCGAGCTCCATCCGGCCGGCAACCCGCAGTTCAAGCCGGTGGTGCTGGGCCCCTGGGCGCATACCCTGGGATTGAGCGAGGATTTCTCGGGCCATGTCACGTATCGGCGAACAGTGCGCGTGCCCGAGTCGATGCGTGCCGGGCGGCTGATGCTGGATCTAGGCGGATTGGAGTACGCGGCAAACGTCTCGATTGATGGCCGCGAGGCTGGCTGCGTGCTCTGGCCACCGTGGCGGATTGAGCTTCCACCGCTTGATGGCCGCACAGAGTTTGCGCTGGAGATCCAGGTGGCCAACACGTTGGCAAACGAGCTTACCTCGCAACGGGTGCAAGACAACTGGTCCCAGCGGAAAGGTCCCGGCTGGCCCAGTCCGTACCATGCACGGCAAGTCCAGTTCGAGATGGACTCCCGGGGCGGCGGATTGCTCGGCCCGGTGCAACTGCAACGGGCGGCCCCACAGAACGCTGAGCACGATGCAAAGCGCTGAATCGGAGGCGTAGACGGGCAGTCCCTGCGAAGCGGCAGGTGCGTTCACGCGCCATGACGGAATTACTGAGTTCGCCCTGCTCTTTATGCTCTCCGCAAAGAGCATGGTGCGAGCCCGCGGCCGGCATTCCCAGAATCCCCCCGCCGGAGCTAGTTTTCGGCAATCACCGTCTCCGGGGAAATGCCGTCAGAAGGAGCGATGCCTGGCCGGCGCGGCAACGCGAGCTGAATCAAGAGGATTGTGCCGAGCAGCAGCACTGCCGCCGTCTCAACGCTGATTCTCAACCCATAGCTATCGGAAATCATCCCGTATATCAGCGGAGCAACGCTCACCGGCAACGCCAGCAGCTGCGCATAAGCCAGATTGCGGCGGACCTGCGAGGCTGGCGAGCAGCATACAAGGTAGTTCGGGTAGTATACGCCGTAGAGTTCGCCGGCGCCCAAGATTCCAAAAGTCACCAGGTACCATTTTCCGGGCACCCAAAGCGCCCAAACCAAGCCTGTAAACGAGAGGAGCGTAGTCGCCGTAACACCGGCCCGCGGATGGGTCCGCACCAGCAACCATCCCAGCAACAGGCCAGCCACTGTTTTGAAGCCAAACTGCAGGGCGAACTGGTACCCGGCATACGCCTGCGGCTCTTCGCCGAGCACTTCTTTCGTGTAGAGAGCCACATTGGGCAGGATCATTGAGCTGCCGACCGTCACGAGCAGGAAAGCGATGGCGGCGAGCAGCAGCAGCCGATTCTTGAAAAAGCCGCCGAGGCCGCCGAATACGCCCGAGATGAGCTTTTGACGCGAGACTTCCGCATCAGGGAGCGGAACGGTGTAGCGTGTCGCCGAAAACGCGGGTATTGCCAGAATCAAAACGCTGACGCCAAACAGGACCAGATAATCCCGGGGGAAATTGAACCGGCCCACCACGAACGGACCCAGTTTCCCGTCGAGCACAAGTTGCGTGCCGAGCGAACTGACCACTGCCATCAGGGGCCCGACTCCGAAGGCAAGACTCAAGGCCAGCCCGCGCCGCTGTTCCGCTACGCCCCGGGCGAGGATCTCCCATTCAAAAACGCCGACCACCCCGCCCGCCCAGCCCGTTAAGATGGCGTGCGCGGCCAAAGCGGCCACCAGCCACCTCGACTCTGGCCGCAGAAGCCCCGCCGCCGCAATCAGTCCGCCGCCCGCCATCACGGCGTAGGAGGCGACCAGAACCGGCTTGAGCATCCGCACACGGCAGAAATACCAGGTAAACAGCACCAGAAACGGCGCTGTTGTCCACGCGTAGGCCGAAGCGGGCAGGTTAGCCACTGTGTCGGAGTGGCCCAGCCGGTTCAACAGAACGGCGTCCAGGTTCCCTATGTACACAACCGGCGCTGCCAGGTAGATCAGGCTCTTGTGGAGGGCGAACCGCACCAGGTTCCGGTTCTGGTGGCCCACGGCCAGCGGACAAGCCATGTCGGCAGACCTCCCGCCCATGGAAGTTTCAGACGCCATGTTTTCCGGGGAGACTTCCTCGGGCCCGCCGCGTGCGTCCATGCAACGT
>DAOLNV010000030.1:47413-48805 GCA_035416745.1 Candidatus Hydrogenedentota bacterium
TCCAATTGACGCGCGCAACACAGGCGTTCGCCTAACGAAAAAGTGTACCAGATGCCTTCGCGACTTCACGAATTCCGTCAACGGCTCAACAGCCGCGAGTGCTTGAACGTGAATGAGTCCGCCGCCACGAGATCCTGCAAAGACCGGTTCTCGCAGATTACGGCCTATGATACAATCCTCCGCCATGAGGGGCGAGAACGCACACCGCCCGCTCATTGCCGCTGAGAACCTCAACAAGGGTTGTGTGAGGGACGAGGCGGCGGTGCACGTGTTGTGGGGAGTTTCGTTCGAGATTGAACGGGGTGCCTTCATTACGGCTATTGACCCGCCGGGGTCGGGCAAGACGGCAAGGAGGCCCGGTATGATGCAGTCACGGCAGATGACATCGGTTCTCGGCGTGTGTTTCATGTTTGCGATGAGCGCTTACGCGGTCGAGTTGACCCACAAGGAACTTGATGCAGGGACGGTCCCGCAAGTCGGCGACGTTGTTATCCTGGATGATTTCGCCCGGTGTTTTCCGCACTCGGCCATAGCCGGCGCCAGCCAGAAAGGCAAGTGGTGGCTGCGCCCATACACCACCGAACGGCGCCAAGGCAAGATGATCTGCGTCGAGGAACGGGATACAGAGCGTCCGGAGAGTTGTCTCGCGCCGGCGTTGACGTATCCGATCGCGCTCGAGGGCGTGTTCGACATCTGGGTCGGCACCTACCGCCCTCTCCTGCAAGGGGGCGGGGTCGACATCAAGCTGACGGCCGACAAGTTCTACTTTCCCGTGAACCCGAACGAGGACGGCGTGAAGGAATGGCCGCCTGCCGCCGACAAGACGGGACGTCTCGTTGAATGTTTTTACAAGACCGCCGACCTGACTGGCCAGAACATTCATCTGCGCCAGCCGCGCGGGACGTATCAGTCGCTCTGGTGGGGGCTCTGCAATGCGCACGTGGCCTATATCAAGCTCGTTCGCAGGGACCCAGCCGAAGTCGAGGCGGAGGCCGGTCGCAGGGCCACTCTCGAACGTCGCGGCGTGATCATGGACCACGACGGTTTCAGTTACGTCTGGGACTACGGGGTATACGATATCGACTGCATCATGCAACAAGTCGAGGGGTACCAGTTCGGCAACGTGGACGCGGTGAACTGGTGCATCGGCGGGTCGTTGGGCACCAATTTCCCTCATCCGATGACTACCGGCCGCATAACCGGCGGCGACCGATTGGGCGACAAGCGCGCCGAGCGTGTCTTCGCCGCGTTCGAAGAGCGCGGCATCGATATTCTCCACGCACTCGTTGACCGCTGCCACGAACTCGGCATTGACATCTACGTCTCGCACCGCGCAAACGTTCACTATTACCAAAGCAATGTATGGGACGAACACCCGGAGTGGCGGCTCAA
>DAOLNV010000030.1:48905-57127 GCA_035416745.1 Candidatus Hydrogenedentota bacterium
TCTGGTCCTCAACGTTTCGTTTACCACAGGAACCTGGTATGACAATCAGACTCCCGAGGATATGGGACTCGATGTCGCAACCTGGGTTAACGAAGGATTGGTTGACCGGCTCATGCCGGAGGGCCGGCTAATCCCGAAGTACCTCGAGTTGTGCCGGGGCAAGAAAGTCCAGTGCTACCCCCGCAGGACGGAAACCATGGAGTTTGACGGCTCCGCGATGCAGCAGAATATCCACGATCCCACCGCCGAGGAGGACAAGCAGGACAAGCCGCTGTTGGCCCAAATGCCCCCGCTCGAGGTTGCGAACGGGGTACTCAATTGGTACGACGCAGGCGCAAGCGGCGTGTTCCTGTTCAACATGATGCCATCGACGCCTTTGCGCCATTTGCCGTATCCGGAGCTTCTGCGCCAGGAAGTTGCCTCCGGCCAGCCGTTTGGCCGTGTTCTTCTTGAGCCCGTTACGTGGACGGACCAGTAGGCCTTGCAACGGCTCATGTGAGTGATTGCGACCGCTGAGCTCTCCTCTCGAGAATCCTCGCGACAACACAGCCTGTCGCCTATACGCGGATTGCGCTCGTTATCGCGGGACTTCTGAGAGGCGGGTGAGTATGATTGCGGGGAGGCATGGATTACATCCAAGCAGGTGCATGGTGATTCGTGGAGAACCGTCGATGCGGAGTGCCTGGCAAAGAATCGCGGTCGGAAGTTTGGCCATGATGGCGGCGCTGTCCGCGGCGGGCGGGGAAGGCGAGGTTGCCGCCTGTATCCGGCTTGTGCCTTCCTTCGAGGCACTGCAGTTCCGCGACCCGGAGCCGGTCTTGTGGCCCGGCTACTTCTGGCTGTGGAACGCGCCCTTGGAGCCTCCCCTGCTCGATCAACAACTCGCTGACATGGCGGCCCACGGCGCTCGGAGCGTGTGCGTGTTGCCGATGCCGCGCGGTTTCCGCCCGGATTCGACCAACAACTCGATGGACCCGGATTACCTCACGCCGGAGTTCTTCGAGCGTGCAGGGCATGCGGTGGACGCGGCCGTGCGGCTTGGCATGAACTGGTGGCTGTATGACGAGGGCGGATGGCCTTCAGGCCAGGCGTTGGGGAAGGTCATTGAAGGGCATCCCGAGCTGCGGGCACAGCGGCTTGTTCGGGAGAAGGTAGAATCGCAGGGCGCCTACGTCGTGCCAGAGGACGCATTGGCTCTCGTCGTGGAAGATTCGCAGCGGTCTGTCTGGTTGCCCGGAGATACGTGGAACCCGGCTCGGCAGGACGAACTGGCGTACCTCTTCCGGGTCACGGCGTTGGCCGCGCCCGATTTGCTCAACCCCGAGGCCACGCGACGATTCCTCGAATTGACCCACGAGGGCTACCGGAGAGCATTCGGCGCTCAGTTTGGAAAGGCCGTTCGCTTCACCTTCACCGACGAACCCGGCGTCCCCAACCTGGCTCCTCCCGAGTCCATCCCTTGGACGCCGGCCATGGACGAGCTGTACCGGGAACGGTTTGGACGGCGGCTCGAGGAGTCGCTGCCGTCGTTGTTCGCCCCGCCGGGCCATGACATGCCCTTGGCCGATGCGCGCGCACGAGTAGCCTTTTACGACCTATGGACTGCCCGGTTTCGAGACGCTTACTTCGGTGAAATCCGGGACTGGTGCCGGAGAAACGGGCTCGCGTCGGGCGGACATCTCAACGGCGAGGATGAGACCGTCAACGTGGTCCGCTATGGGTTCGGCAATGCCTTGCGCCAGTTGCGGGCGATGGATGTCCCCGGTGTGGACGTGATCTGGCGCCAGCTCTTTCCGGGCAAACCCGGCCAGCACTTCTTCCCTAAATACGCCTCAAGCGCGGCCCATCAGAACGGCACCCGATATGCGTTCACGGAATCGTTCTGCGTGTACGGCAACGGCTTGACGCCCGCCCAGATGAAATGGCTCGTGGACTACCAGTATGTCCGGGGCATCAACCTTCTGGTCGGCGGATGCTATCCCTTGAGCAGCCGGGACCACCAGATGACGGGCGAGCGTCCGCATTTCGGCCCCATGAACCCGCTCTGGGACGCGCTGCCCGGGTTCCACGCGTATGTGGCCCGGCTTGGCTACGCGTTGTCCGCCGGGAAACCGAACATATCGGTTGCGCTGTATTACCCGGCGCGCGACATGTGGGCCTGGGGCGAAAGCGCGACCGAGGCCGTCCGGACCCATGACGGCCTTGCGAACGAATTGCTCGCGCGCCAGTGCGACTTCGACTTGATCGACGACGACACCCTGGCCGAGGCCACGGTCGAGAACGGCGAGCTGCTGGCCGGCGCCATGCGCTACAACACCATCGTATGCGGGGACGTGTGCTGGATGCAGCCGGACGCCCTTGAGCGGCTGAAAGCATTCGCAGCGGCCGGCGGGAACGTGCTCTGCGCCGCCCACCCCCCTGGTTCGGAGGGCACGCCGGGCCCGAACGAGCCGGCCTTCTGTCGCCTGGGCGGCATTGAGGAGATGGCCGCAGCCGTGGCGCCGACCGTCCGTCTCACACCCGCCGCGCGCCTCGTGCGTGCCTGTTCGCGAACGGTGGCAGACGCCGAGATCGTGGTGCTGTTCAATGAGGCCGGGGAACCTTACGACGGGGCAATGGAAGTGACGGCGAATCACGTCGCTCTTCTCGAGCCGCTGACGGGCCGAAGAACACTGGTGGCCGGAGGGACGGCGGCAGAGGCGGCACATTCCTTGCCCGTGCGTCTCGAGCCGGGCGAAACCCTTGTCTTCTTACTCACGGAGCAGCCAGGAGATGCCCAGTCTTCCCGTGCTCCTGCCGGAGACCAGATCCTGTTGGACGATTCCATCCAAGCCTGCCCCGGCCGCAGAATCACGGTCGGCGAACACGACTTCGTCACCGCGGTTGCGGAGGCCGTGCCGGTTCCCTTCAGCCAGTCTCGGGTCTGGCGAGACTGGCTCGGCGAGGACTACTCCGGAACGGTGGCCTACCAGGCGACGTTCGACATGCCGGAAACTTGGGCGGGTTCTCCGCTGTTGCTCGAGACAGGCCCCATCGAATACGCGGCCACCGTAACCTTAGACGGAACCGTGGCCGGCTACCTGCTTTGGCCGCCTTGGCGCCTCGAGTTGCCCCCTTGCGCCGCCGGGCAGCACACCCTCGTGATTAGCGTCGCGAATACGCTCGCCAACGAGTTGACCAGCGACCGCGTGACCAGACTCTGGGCGGAAAAGAAAGGCCCGGGCTGGCCGAGCCCCTATCACGAACGCGCCCTCCAATTCGAAAGGGAATCTCGCGGGGGAGGAATCCAAGGGCCAATCCTTCTCAAACGTCTGGCGGTTCCCTCGCCGTGAACTCCGCGGCGCGCGCAAGGGCCAGGGTCAGAGAATAGAATCCAACATTGATGCGAGCACTCATCCCCACATAGGCGGGCGGTATGGCGTCCGCATGTCGAAGCCCCGCCAATCGACGCCTGTCTACGGCTTATACAGGCGCTTCATGAAGATCGGCTCCTCTTTCAGTCCAGGTTGAATGATCACCTGGGGTTCCGCCAATAAGGTCTCGGCCAGGTCGGCGGCATCTTTGGCGGTCTTGATTGCGTCCGTATCCTTCCAGACGAGGTCGAAACGGAACTCAAAGATGCCGTGACTGTCGGCGACGAAGTTGGTCATCCATGTGTTGTCGAAGATCATCGCATAGGCCTGGTTCGGGTAAGGGGGCGCGTCTTCCAAGTGCTTGAGCGGTTGCGGCCCGCCGAAGCTGACCACCGGCGCGTCGCGCGTGATCCAGAACCAGTGGCCGTCGGCCGTGGCGTAGTCAGCCCAGCTGTCGATGGACACGTAGTCGCGGCAGGTGTTCGGCAGCTGGTCCTCAAAAGGTACGAAGGGGACCCCGCCGCACGACACTGTTGGAATCGTGTCGCCGGTGGGCAGAGCGCATCCGATGTAAAACCACTCCGGCAACTCCGACGAGATGCGGTAGAGCCGCACGGTCAATACAGCTCTCGGTTCGCGTCGGTAGATTTCGAGCGTTCGCGTCAGCCACTTGAGCCGGGGATGTTTCATCGACTGGGTATAGACGAGCGTATTGGGGTTGGACTCGACGCTAGCCTCGCCCGCCGGTTCCGCCGCCGTTTCTTCGAGAGCCTGTTTTCGGCGTTCTTCGTCACGGCTTTGCAGGATTTCATTGTATTTCCAGCGTCCGCCGAATTCGGCCAATTCGACGGACACGAATGCGCCGGGGCTTTCCGCAAACAACGGCTTGTTCATGCCCGGCCATTGAGCGGAGGTGGGCCATCCGGTGGCATCGACCTCGACCTTGGGCGGTTGTTCGTCTTGGGTTGCCGGAACCTCCTTATCACTCGGAATCAATCGCACCGTTGAATTTGGAGCCAGGTTGTCCATCCAGAAGCGAACGACTTGTCCGGGCACATTATCCGCGAC
This sequence comes from Candidatus Hydrogenedentota bacterium, assembly GCA_035416745.1. Classification (NCBI taxonomy): domain Bacteria; kingdom Pseudomonadati; phylum Candidatus Hydrogenedentota; species Candidatus Hydrogenedentota bacterium. The sequence continues at coordinate 53,327 of DAOLNV010000030.1, forward strand.
GGTGCCGTTGTCGGCTTCGAAAGTGAGTTGCTCTTCGTTTTCGGGCGCCGTGAATTGAGCATACCCGGCCCGCGCTTCCGTGGGTACGACCATGCCGGTCTTCGGGTCCTCCAACGCGTTCACGTCTTCACGGAGGGCCGAGGCCTGAGTCGTGACCCATCCGCTCCAGGGCCGCGGAGCGGTGTTGGCCACGTAGTACCCGTATTCCAGAGGGTAGATGGCGGTCCGCGCGCGTTGTGCTAACAGCACCTTGGACATCGCGAGCGGGTGGTACGCGGTCCGGGCTTTCTCATTGAACTGCGCCCACGTGTCGATCTCATGCGGCCGCCCGATGCTGTCCGCCGAACCCCAGGTGTGCTCGTCGAAAAGACACAATTGGCGCAGAATCTTGTCGGCGGCCATGCGGGTGTTCGCATCCAGCGTTTCGCCCCACACCGGACTGAGCGCGGCCGTCAGGTTTCGTTTCGCCCGGCGCGAGGCCGCCACTTCTCGAGGCCCCGAAGCACAACCGTTGACCCACCAGTCGGTGAACTCTCCTTCGTATTCCGGCAGACGGTCCGCGATATGGGGTTTTACGTCTTCAAGTGCCTGCGACACCGTGGTGAGGCGCACTTCCGGTTGCAGTTTCAGTCGATTCCATGCCGCGACAAAATCCGCCAGTCCCAGATACGGCGGGTCGTTATCCATGCGCCATTCGCTCGTTACCGAAAGCGGGAGCACCGGGAAATCGTATCCTTGCGCCTCCAGTTCGACCAGCTTCTTACACAAGCGGGCTTGGGCTTCTCGCAGCGCCGCTTCATCCGTTGGATAGAATTCGCCGCGCCGGGGCGGGCGGTATCGCGTATCGGTCGACTCCGGTACCGGACCGCGCCGCCAGGAATCGTCGAAAAAGTAATAGAATCCGCTCGGATACGAGTCGCCGAGCCAGACGAAAAGGCGGCGGCCGTCGGGCATCCTCCACCAGAAGGCCATGGGCACTTGAAACGGCGCCTGGCCGTTGGTCGCGTTGATCCCCATGAACAGGTTGGCGACATCGCGATCGAGCAACGCCATCGCCCCGGCCCGGGGAAATCCGTTCACATCATTCTGAATGGCGGTTTTTGGAGACGCCGCATCCCACACTTCGGCGGGCAGCCAGTGGAGCGTCGCTCGCCATTCGTCAGCACTGAGGGTAGGGGTCTGGTTCATGGCGAGCGCCGTTATCTCGAGACGCCCGGTCTTGATCGCGCAAATCAAGTCCTGCCGCCGGTCGGGCGAGTTCTTCTGCCACCAGTCATCGACGGTCAGCGCGGCCTCTGCGGTCCAACTGAATTGGGCCTCCTTCGGCGCGTTTTCCGTAGCCAGTACGCCGTCGATGGCAATGTCAAGATAGCGTGTCTGCTGCTCGCGGCAGACCGCCGGGTGATCCGTGAAACCCACGTCCGTATGCGACATGTGCACGATATCGACCCGCTTGATCTTATCAGGTAGTTTGTGTTCCTGGGCCAAGGCGGTATCAACCATCACTATCGAAGATGGGATGGCCGTCAGCACAATGCCCGCAAATGAGATCACAGTGTGTTTCTTCACATCCATGCCTTTCAGAATGTCAATGAGAATCACCCAGTCCGTTGCAAACAAGCGTCCACGCGTCTATCGGCCAAGTCGGCGGCGCGCTCGCATCCGGTTCCAGCCTCCTCACAGCGGTGGCGGACCCCTGCCCCTCCCCCACTCCACGAACTCCGCTTCCGTCGAACGATGTGACCGTCTTACCTCTCGCAGCGGGAGCCATGTTAGCATAGCCGGAGAAACCAAGAACACAAACCAGTCGCCGGACAGCTGCGGGGGTTACAAGTGAATCTCCGTGGACGTTTTTTCGAAGCCAGCTATCCAGAGCCGCCTGTCCATTGGCAGAGTCCTGCTGCGGAAGCTTCAGCGCGGCAGGCGCTGGGCCCACAGGGCAGTTCAACGGTTTGTCCTGATGTATAATGCCGCAATGCAAACGGTTCCCAGAATCATCGCATGCATGAGTTGCGCGTTAGGTCTATTGTCCGCGGCGCAATCCCCCGTTATCCCGCACGACGCCGATGCTCTGCAAGCCCTTGTCCGGGCTTACCCCGGCTACCTTGTTCCAACCGTCAAGCCGAATACCATCTCGTGGAAAGACGGTACGGAAATGCTTTTTGACGACGGTGTTCGAAAGACTGGTTTTGAGGACATGCTCAGCCGTGCCAGCCTTAAGGACCAGATGTCCATGCCCTACCCACGGTCTTGGCCAACAGGTGCTCCTGACGCCAACGCCGATCCCGGCCGCGCGCGCAACGATGCGTTCTTCCAAAAAATGTATGGCGACTCCCCGAAACAGGTCCAGTCAAACCTGCTCCGCGTCGAGTGGCTTGGCGGCGCGACCGTGCTTTTCACCAAAGTCAATGGCGCGGCCCAGGCCTTGCGCCGGGTTCGGGAAGAACTCCAAACATTGCCTCCCGAGGTGCAGCGGCATGTATCCAACCCTGCCGGTACGTTTTCATGGCGTTCGATATCCGGCACCACACGGCTCAGTATGCACAGTTTCGGCGCAGCCATCGATTTCCAACTCCCGCAAGAAGTCTGTCGATACTGGAAGTGGGACACACCCGCCGCGAACGGCTCACCTGCCTATCCCGTATCCATTCTCGAAGATGCCGCCCTAAAGCAGGTCGTGGAGGTCTTTGAACGGCACGGCTTCATTTGGGGCGGGAAGTGGTTTCACTACGATACGATGCATTTCGAATACCGGCCCGAACTGGCCAATTAGGGACTATCGCTGCCTGTTTGCCTGCCCCCTCATCCGTCTCACACATTCCAACCCGTGATTCGCGTCATTTCTCGCCGGTCGCTTGCGGGTCTGTTCATGTGCCGCAACCGGCCCACGCGCCTTTGCCACTCACGGCGCCATGCCCCACACCCGGATCTCCTCGGAGAATCGGTGAAGAATCGAGAAATGGAACACGAACTTGATCTCGAACGTCACGGATTGCCCCGGGAGCAACTCCGTGATGCCGGTCTTGTCGCCTAAATCATAATAGAAATCGCCCTGTTCTGTGCGGCCGGTGGCTTCCGGCATATCGACCTGCCAGCGACCGTGATTGGTTCCGGGCGTGGTGTCGATAAAAACAACGTGTATCGGGACTTCTATCGTTTCCGCTGAAACATTGGTAATGGTCAGGTCTGCTGTGCTGACCATCATCCGCGTGACGCGACTTGTCATGTACGCGCGCTCGTTGGCAGTACTCATGGAGACGCGGCCGGTCACGTCCTGGAAGGTCAGGCCCGGCATGCAGATGACCTCGACATTATCCGTCGCCGTGTCCTCGCCATCCGTCACTTCCAGCTGCAGCACGTAGCTCCCGGCCACATCCGGAACGAACCAGGGAACCGCCGTCGTCCGCCCGGAAATGTCGTCATTGGTCAGCCCGCTAAGAGCCGGCAGGGAGACGAAACTCCACAGGAACGCCAATGGCTGGGGCCCGCTGTCAGGATCGTTACTGACCGACCCATCGAGATAGGCGGTGGCTCCATACGCCACAGTCTGGTCAGCCCCGGCGTCGGCAACCGGCGGCACGTTCTCCAACTCCGTAACCGTGATAACGGCCACCGCGATGTCGGACTCAAACCCGTCCGACACGGTGAGCATCAGCTCGTACATCCCCGCCGCATCCGGCTTGAACGACGCACTGCACAAGGTACTGTCGACGATGTCGTTGTCCGTCAACGCGCTCCCGGGCGCTACGCTGAAGAAGCTCCAGGCGTACGTGAGAGGCTCCGGACCATTGTCCGGGTCGT
>DAOLNV010000031.1 GCA_035416745.1 Candidatus Hydrogenedentota bacterium
GGCTCGTACGGGCAATCGAACGACGCTTCTCCGGAGCTGCGGTCAATGAGGACGGAAACGCCGGCGATCTGAGCGCCGCGCTGGCGAAGATGGGCGATGCTCTTCTTGATCGAGCCTCCTGTCGTGGCGATGTCCTCGACAACGAGCACACGTTCCCCTTGACGGAGCAGGAAACCCCGTTTGAGCGCCATGGCGCCGTCTTGTTCTTTTTCGGTGAATGCCGCGCGGCATCCGAGATGCCGGGCCGTTTCGTAGGCCAGGATGATTCCGCCGGTGGCTGGGCCGACCACCAGATCGATGCGGGCGTCTTTGAACCGGCTGGCCATGGCGGCGCAGAGGCGCTCGGCGATGTCTGGAAACTGGAGTACGCGCGCCGCCTGCAGGAACTGGCGGCCGTGGCGGCCGCTCGCGTAGAGAAAATGGCCGTCGAGAAGAGCGCCAGCCTCCCGAAAAGCTGCCAGTACCTGCTCGCCGTTCATCCTTGCAACTCCTCCAGGATCAATCGTACGGCTTCGGGCGGATTTTTGTGTTTGAGGATGGGGCGCACCACGACGATCATGTCCGCGCCGGCTTCCGCGGCTTCCCGGGGGGTCATGATACGGGCCTGGTCGTCCTGGGCTGCCCATTTGGGCCGGATTCCGGGCGTGACAATAAGGGGTTTCGGACCGACGGCTTCTCGAACCAGGGCGATCTCGCGGGGAGAACAGACAACCCCGTGGGCCCCGGCGTCCACCGCAAGTCTGGCCAGCCGGGACACGGCCTGGGCCGCCGTTTCCGGGAGCCCGATCTCGCGGCGGAGCATATCGTCCGTGAGGCTGGTAAGGACCGTGACGGCCAGGATTCTGGCCTGGGTTTCTTCGACCGCTTCGCGGGCTGCCGCGATCATTGCTTTTCCGCCCGAGGCGTGAAGCGTGAAAAGGCTCGCGCCAAGGTCTGCGGCAGCTTTCGAAGCCTTGGCGACGGTGTTGGGGATGTCGTGAAACTTCAGGTCGAGGAACACGTTCTTTTCGAGGCCCCGCACTGCCTCGACAATCTCCGGTCCGCACCGCGTGAACAGTTGTGACCCTATTTTGAACCACTGGCACCCTGCCGCGGCGCCCACCGCGGCCAAGGCCTCTTCGCGCGTGTCGACGTCCAACCCGGTTATGAGTTTGGTCTTATCTTTCATAAGCCCCCATCCGATCAGGTTTGCATGACGCCGATGAGTTGTCTTACGTCGGGGATGTTGTGCCGACTGAGATACTCCGCGATACCTTCAACAATCCGCAAGGCGATATCCGGCTGGCGGAAGGACATCGAGCCGACCGACACCGCCGTGGCGCCGGCCAGGAGGAATTCGATAGCGCTTGGCGCGCCGGTGATTCCTCCCGTGCCGATGATCGGTATGCGGAGCACGCGCGCGGCGTCCCAGACCATTTTCAGCGCTACAGGGCGAATCGCCGGGCCGCTCAGGCCTCCCACAATATTGGCCAGACGCGGTTTCCGGGTTTCCGGATTAATGGCCATGCCAAGGAGCGTATTGATGAGGCATACGGCGTCCGCCCCGGCCTCTTGGGCGGCCAGCGCGGGCTCCTGGATATTCATCACGTTCGGAGTCAATTTTATGTACAGGGGCAGTTTCGTGGCGGCGCGAATGGCGCGCGTGTATTCCGAGATCGCCTCGCAGCTCTGGGCCACAAGAACCGGGCCCCTGGCCGTGCGCGCGTCGTGGACGTTCGGGCACGAGAGGTTTGCCTCGATGGCATCCGCGGCGCCTTCAGACTCGAGCCGCTGCGCCAACTCGGCATATTCGTCCGGCAAATACCCGTAGATATTGGCGATAATGGCCGCTTTGCGCGCGCGCAAATAGGGGACCTTTTCCGCCAAGAACCGTTCGATGCCGACGTTTTGAAGCCCGATGGCGTTAAGGAGTCCCGCGGGCGTCTCGACGAGGCGCGGGGGTTTATTGCCCGGCCGAGGCTTCAGCGAAATGCTCTTGGTCGTGACCGCGCCCAGGAGGGACACGTCGAAATACCGGCCGAACTCCTCGCCGTATCCGAACGTGCCCGAAGCGACCGTTACCGGGTTCTTCATGTGCAGGCCGCCGAGGTCGACGGCTAATGTCGGCATATTACAGGTCATAGGCTGGGTTATGTGCTTCCCAATCGATTATTGCCGCGTCAAAAACGGGGCCGTCCACGCAGACGCGAACCATTTTCTCGCCCTCGTACTCCTCGATGGATTCGACAACGCATCCAAGACAGGCGCCGTCACCGCAGGCCATCTGTGCTTCCAGAGAAACCAGACAATTGGCCCCGGCGCGCCGGGCAACCGCCGCGGTAGTCCGCATCATGATCATGGGACCGCATGCATATACGCGGGTGGCTTCCCCCGGATTCAAGCGCTCGAGCATCCCGGCCGCATAAGCCTTCTGGCCCGCGGACCCGTCGTCCGTCGCAAGGTACACCGTACAGCCCAGGCCTTTGAACAGGTCTTCGCAAAGCAGGAGCTCTCTTGTTCGTGCGGCCAGCACCACCTCGGGGGGACGTTGACACGCCCCAACCAGAGCTTGTGCAAGGGCGGGAAACGTCGCCACGCCGATACCGCCCGACACGATAATGTGGCGCTCGAAGCTGCCGTCGACGGGGAATCCATTGCCCAGAGGCCCCTGGAGCGAACACTTCTGTCCGGGAACGCGCTGGGCCAGGAGCGCGGTGCCTTCCCCTTCGACCTTATAGAGGATGCTGACGCCGTCGTCATGGATTTCGGAGAAACACATGGGGCGGCGCAAGAAAGGGTAAAGGGTCTCAGACACCTCGACCATGCAGAATTGGCCGGGTATCGCCGCGCGGGCAATGTCTGGAGCATGCAGGCGCATGCGCCAGTGGCCCGGCGCGACACACTCCCTCGCCACGATCTCGCAATCCCGGATAAAGCGCATCTCAGGTCCTGCCTCGATCCAGGGCCAACTGGCTTCTCAGATTGTTGAGGCTGAGGCGAACCCGCTCCGCCAACACCTCGCCCACGCCCTCCACAGCGTCCAGTTCATCCTTCGGGGCGCGCATGATCTGTTGAAGCGTACCGAACCGGTTCACCAAGTTGTCGATGATCTGCGGCGTCAGACGGCGCGTCTGCGACAAGACCCGATACCCCCGCGTAGACAGATAGGTATCAACGCCTCGCAGGTTTGCGCCGTAACCGAGGGTCTGGCTGATGGTTTCCAGCGACAAGAGCTCGTCGTGCGACAGTTCTTCGATGCGCTGCTCGGCGATTTCAGCAGTAAGAGAGGGCTTTTCCTTATAGTAGTCTTTTATGACGAGCCGGGACTCCTCGATTGGGATGGACAATTCGCCCAGCTGCAACTCGATCAGGCGCCCTTCCGTTCCCAGTTCGAGAATATAGGGTTCGATCTCGGACGCTATCCGGCGCGACATCTCGCAGCGCTGAATCGCCTTGCACACGTCGAATATGGTGACCATGTCCTCGAATTCGCGGGCGCTCAGGTCCAGCATGGATTGGTTCAGGCTGGTAATGTACTTCTCGAGGGTCTGAAGCGCTTGTGCCGCCTTGTTGAGCAAGGTGGGAAGGCTGTCCAGCACGTGCCGTGTGTGCTGCACATACAAAGTCACGCTTGAACGCCGTTCCGAGACCGCTACCACCGCGCACTTTGCCTGCTTCGCCATACGTTCCGCGGCGATGTGGCGGGTACCGGTCTCGTGCGATACGATGGAATTGCTCGGCGTCAGGAAACGGTTGGCGTAGGTAATGGTGGTGCCGTCTTCGTTCAAGATGATGGCGCCGTCCATTTTCGAGAGTTCATACAGCAACTGCGGCGTGCATGCCGCGTTCAATTCAACCCCGCCGTCGGACAGCTCGGCCAGCCTCTTGGGATCTCCAATGCACAAAAGCGCTCCCAGACGGCTCTGCAACATCATCGAAATGGCTTCCCGGATCTTGGTTCCCGGGGAGATCATCTTGATGGCTTCGCGATAGGCAATGGACTTCGATTTGCGTTTTGACTTCACCATACCCCTCTTTCCTCGGCATGTCTGCATCACGTCTCTATGATGTCACGGAGGGTTCTTATCTTTCCATAGCTATCTCGATGGCCTGGCTCACCCGTCCCACGGGCCATACCGTTGTTCTCGCATCTTCGGCATCCTGTGCGCTACTCTTGGGGAGAATGCACGTGGTAAAGCCGAATTTAGAGGCTTCGCTGACCCGCTGGCGCACCATATCCACGCCCCGCACTTCGCCCGCCAGCCCGATTTCGCCAAACGCGGTCAGGTGAGGCGCGGCCGGGGCCTCCATGAAACTGGATACCAGGGCCAGAGCAATGGCCAAATCGGCCGCCGGTTCGTCCAGCCGGACCCCGCCGGCAACATTGACAAAGACGTCCCGGTCAGCAAAGTGCAGACCCGCGCGCTTCTCGAGGACCGCGAGGATTAGACTTACGCGGTTTGGGTTGACCCCCGTTACCGTTCGCCGGGGAGAGCCCAGATTCGACCCGCACACGAGGGCCTGCACTTCGACCAACAACGGCCGCGTGCCTTCCACGCTCGGCAGCACGATCGAACCGCTAACCCCTTCCGGGCGCTCATTGAGGAAGAGGGCGCTCGGGTTAGGCACCTCTTGGAGGCCGGTCTCGGTCATCTCAAAAACGCCGATCTCGTTGGTTGAACCAAACCGGTTCTTCACGGCGCGCAGGATGCGCAGGGCCTGCTTCCCCTCACCCTCGAAATACAGCACGGTATCAACGAGATGTTCCAGCATGCGCGGCCCGGCTATCGAGCCGTCTTTCGTGACATGGCCGACAAGAAAAACCGGCGTGCCCGATTTCTTGGCCAGGCGAAGAAACTCGCTTGCGCAATCCCTCACCTGGGAGATGCTCCCCGGCACGCCAGGCGATTCGGCCGAATACACCGATTGGATGGAATCCACCACGACCAAGCTGTACGCGCCCTCCAGCACGTATCTTGATATGGCCGTCAGCTCCGTTTCTGTCAGCATGAGGAGGTTGTCGGAGAGGGTTCCGAGACGCCGCGCGCGGAGCTGCGACTGGCTGAAAGATTCCTCGCCGGACACGTAAAGCACCGGCTGCCCTCCCGTCGCCAAGCCGTGAGAGATTTGCAGCATAATCGTCGATTTGCCAATGCCAGGGTCGCCCCCCACAAGGGTCAGGGACCCCGCCACAATCCCTCCGCCCAGAACGCGGTCGCACTCCGCGATGCCCGTGGAAATCCGTGCAGGCGGCTCCCGGCCTTGCTCGGTCACAGGAATCGGTTTGCCGCCGTCACTTATCGTTGTGCGGACGTGCTTGCCGGCTTCCACGAAGGGTTCTTCGATAACCGTGTTCCACTGTCCGCAGTCCGTGCAGCGGCCGACCCAGCGCATGTAGGTCGCGCCGCACTTCTGGCACACAAATGTCGATTTGGTCTTGGCCACCAGGAGATTCCCGTGAGAAGTTGCTCGTGCCTTGAAACCACGATCTCTACAGGTTTACCGCCGCACAGGAGGCTCATAACGCCTGAAGAATACCAGATGAGAAAGGCCCAATAAAGCACCCGTATATCTTTGAACACCAGCTATGTCTTCAGGAACGCCTGCAGTTTGGTCCGGAAATCTTCGGACGATATCTCGGTCCCTGAAGCAGAGTAAACGATATTGCCGCTTGTGTCCTGCAGGACGATTGAAGGAACAGCCTTCACACCGTACTTGATAACGGCCGGATCCTCTTGGGAATACAGAACACGGATGTTGATGAATTCGGCTAATGCCTTCTGGGCAAACGGCGTCTGAAAGACCGTTTCTTCAAGTCTTGAAGATTCTTCCGCGCCATCGTAAAAGAAGATGCACACAGGGCGCTTGTACTGCGAGGCGATATTCATTCCCTCGTCATACTTGTAGTACCACTGTACGGGCTGGGGCGGGGAATCGTCCGGGCTGAGGTCACCTGAGTCCGTTGCAGTATCCGATGAAGACATGCCGGTCTTCACCTTGCCGATTACGAAAGGAAATCCTATCAAGAGTATCAATAGCACGCCAACAACGCAGGCCAGGGTCACGTAGAACCGCTTATTGGACGAGCGCCGTGGCATCTCGGCAAAATCCGGCGCGGGGGAGGGGGCGCTGGGAGCCGCCGCCGCTCCACTCTGCCGGGTCGCGTCGTGACCCATCAGGCTTGCCAAATCCGTTGGACCCTCTTGGATAGCGCCATGCTCGCGCCGCAGACGGTTCAGAAGAGCCTGCGATTTCTGATCGTTATGCATGGCCACCGCCTGTTCGCAGATACGGATGGCCTCCAAAGGACGCTGCAGTTCGGCCAGACACATGGCCCGGCCATAGAGAACGTCCTTTTGATCCGGGAACGCGGCGTTGATTTCGTCCAGCATGATCAGCGCCTCGGGATACCGTTTTTGCGCAAACAGCGTCTTTGACTGCTGAAACTTCTGGGCCGCCTCTTGACTCGTCATAGCGGATTCTCCCTCAAATTCAATCGGCTGGTCTGGGGATCTGGCTTCAGTATACACGTTTCCCGCTGGGTCACCTCAATTGCGCGATGTGCTTGGCGGGACCAGCCAGATGAAGGCTGGGGAAGCGTCAAGTGGCTCACGCGGTCCCGTATATGGTATGTATAAGCCCCTCATGTGTCACAAATGAAGAGGAAAGGTGGAACACACTGATGGAACCCCTGCGATTCTTGACTGGCGGACAGGTTCGCGCCCTCGAGCGTGAGTTCGGCACCCCTGTGTACGTATACGATGCGGCAACCCTTGAAAACCAGGCCCAACAGGTCCTCCATTTCCCGAATCCCTTCGGGCTGACAGCACGGTTTGCCATGAAGGCCCTGCCGACGGGTGCTATTCTCCGGCTGCTCCATGACCTCGGGCTTCACATTGACGCCAGTAGCGGCTACGAAGCCTCGCGTGCGATGAAGGCGGGAATTCCGCCACAACATATCCAGCTGACGGCCCAGGAAATGCCCGGAAACCTGGCAGAGCTGGTCAGGGCGGGGGTTCAGTTCAATGCGTGCTCCCTGGCACAGCTTGCCGCCTTTGGAGAGCTGTTTCCGGGCGCCTCTTTAGGCGTACGTATGAATCCGGGGATGGGTTCGGGGCACAACAACCGGACCAATGTCGGCGGGCCCTCCTCGAGCTTTGGCATCTGGCGCGATTATGTGCCTCGCGTGCTCGAGACTTGCATGCACCACGACTTGCATGTCACCAGAGTGCACACCCACATTGGTTCCGGGGGAGACCCAAATGTCTGGACGAAGTGTGCAAACCTTTCCCTCGAAGTCGCCGCCCAATTTTCCGAAGTCACCACCCTGAATCTGGGCGGAGGGTTCAAGGTGGCCCGCATGCCCGGGGAAGTGTCCGCGGACCTGCAGGAAATCGGCGCGGCCGTCAGCGGGCTTCTTTCGAAACATGCCGATACCCACGGCAGGCGCCTGAGACTGGAAATCGAGCCGGGTACCTTTCTTGTGGCCAATGCTGGCGCGCTTGTGGCGCGCGTCATGGATGTCGTAGACACGGGCGCGGATGGGTACGCGTTCATAAAGATAGACGCGGGAATGACTGACATCCTCCGTCCGGCGCTCTATGGAGCACAACACCCGATAACGCTCGTTCCGGCCGCCGAAGAGGAGCGCGCGGAAGCGGAGTACCTCGTCGCGGGGCATTGTTGTGAAAGCGGCGATGTATTGACCCCTGAACCGGGCAACCCCGAAGGGCTTCTGCCGCGCCGTCTCCAAGAGGCCCGCATTGGCGACCTGCTGGTGGTCGGAGGCGCCGGAGCATACTGCAGCGCCATGTGTTCTAAGAACTACAATTCCTTTCCGGAACCGGCCGAGGTCATGCTGAAGAAAGATGGCGGAATGCAGCTCATCCGAAAGCGGCAGACCCTGGCTCAACTGCTTGCCAACGAGGTTCTACCCTGACAGTTCTTTGTCCGGCCGCGGAAAACGCAGGTGGAGATAGCCGATTCCTGCCGTCATTGCCGACGCCGCAATACCGATGAGCCACCAGGGAAGGCCTGCCTGTCCCGCGGAGAGGTTGCCGATGGCCTGGGCAAGCCTCAGGGGAATCCGCTCAGAGGCGATCAGCACTGCTGTGCCGTTGAAGACAAAATGCGCCAGGATGCCATTCCAGAGCGAGCGTGTCCGCCAAACGACATACGTGAGGACGACACCGGTCAGGCCCGTCAGCACGACACGGTAAATGCTGAGGTGGAATACGCCGAACAGAATGCCAACCGCCGGGATCAAGGCCCAGGAAGGCAGGCGTTTCTCCAGGCCCGACAGGATCGCCCCCCGGAAAAGCAGTTCCTCGCATATGGCCGGCGACACAGCCACCACGGCCAGGAGTACGAAAATATTGGTCTCGCCCACGCGCATCGCCTGAACGTACTGTCTGGAGATTTCTTCGGGCATCGGCAACACGCTGTTGTGCCAAATACCCAATTGAAACGCGAGCACCAGCCACGACAACCCGATCACGAGCGTTGCGATTGCCCCGTCAATCGTGAACGGCCGCAGGCGGAAGGCGTTGAGCAGATCAACCCGCACATACCAGAGCAGTCCGACCGCCGGCAATGCTATCAGCACCCATTCCGTAATCAGCAGGCCGCCCATAAGATTCTTCGACTGCACATAGACGCCCACGTAGAAGATGAGCAGGATGACCAGCGTGTACAACGTCATGGAAATCCCGACGGTGGGCTCCGCACGGGGGCGCAACAGCGAACGGCGCAGGGTAAGAGGAAGGCCCTTGTCTTCGGACAAAATGACGTCTTCGCGCTGGAACAGCCAAGTCGCGCAAACCAGGGAAAGCAACGCATAGATGCTCGTGCTCAGCAAGACGCTGAAAATGGCCTCGGGTGCCGCGCGGTCGGTGAGCAGGTCACGAAACAGCAGGCCAATATTGACGATGGGCACAAACTGCAGAATCGAACCCAGCTCGAGGCCTGGCAAACCGGCCAGCCCGGCCGGAATCGTTATCACCAGGAAGAAGGGAGTTACATAATTCTGAGCCTCTTTGAATGTACGCGCAAGCACCGCGACCGACATCATCAATGCCGAGACAAACAGCGCCAGAGGCACCAGCAGGAATATCATCAGAAACGCCGTGCCCAACGGAAACTCGACAGGTGTCTTCTCGGGACTGACCTGCATCTTCGTGAGCAAATCGGAAAGGTGGAACGTAAACGTCATGGCCATGCTGGCAAGATTCAGCAAACCCGTCAGCATCGAGATGCAGAAAACCGTCAAGAACTTGCCGCACACGATCTCGAACTTGGTCGCCGGCGTAGACAACAGCGCTTCAAACGTGCCTCGCTCTTTCTCGCCAGCCGTGAGATCCACCGCCGGATAGAACGCCCCGATGCCAACCATGAGAACCATAATCATCGGAAGCATTACGGCGAGCAGCGTGCCCACGATACGGGCCGTAGGGGCCACATTGACTTCCTGAAGCTTGAGGGGCGTCACGAATTCCGGGGAGATTCCCACGCTCGCGAGACGGTTCTCGAGAATCCGGTTCTGAGTGGCCCGAAACCCCTCGCTGAGGCGGTGGGCCGCTTCACGCGATTGCGGTTCCGTCGAATCGTATTGAATGACAATGAGCAGCGAGCCGCCTGCTTCCAGAACTTGACCCGCATTCTGCTTCACCACAACCACGGCATCGACTTCGCCCTCGAGAAGGGCCGCTTCCGGGTCCTTCGGATGGACCAATTCCATGCGGGGCAGCGCTTCCACCCACCGGTCCACCGTGACGTCCTGCTCCGACCTGACGGCAACGCGTGATATCGACTCCTCCACACTCGCAAGGTGCATCATCGCCACCTGAGAGGTGATCACCAACAGAGCGGGATAGAGAATCACGGGAATGCCGATCATCGCCGCCAATGTGCGCTTATCACGCAATGTAACCAGCGATTCTTTGAGGAATATGGCGTTGACAGTACGCAGCTTCATGGCGACACCACACGCTCATCACTGACCATGCGGACGAACGCATCGGTCAAATTGCCGCAGCCCGTTTCATCGTAGAGATGTTCCTTGGTTCCAATTGCGAGAATTTCGCCGCGATGAATGAGCGCCAACCGGTCGCAGAGAATCTCGGCCTCGGTCATGTAGTGCGTTGAAAAAATGATGCTGCGGCCCGTTGACTTCGACGCGCGGATGAACGACAGGATGGTCTGGCACGTCATGATATCGAGGCCGGTGGTCGGTTCGTCGAGGATGAGCACTTCGGGATCGTGCAGCAAAACCCGGGCAATCGAGACTTTCTGACCCTGCCCCGTTGACAGGGTATCGCACCGGCGGTTAATGAATTCCGCCATGCCGAGCATCTCGCACAATTCGGCTGTGCGCTGCTCGATCCGCTGTCGCGAAAGACCATGAAGGCGCCCAAAAAACCGCAACTCCTCGCGCGCGGTCAGGCGGCCGTAGAGTTTAGTATTCCCTGACAAAAAACCGATGTGCTGCCGCACCTCGTCGGGATTCTGGTCCGTGCGGAGGCCGGCAATCCAGCAGTAACCCGATGTCGGCACGATAATGGTGCCCAGCATGCGCAGCAAGGTGGTCTTGCCCGCGCCGTTCGGGCCCAGAAGTCCAAAAATCTCGCCCGGTTCAACGGATAGGGTTGCGCTCTTGACAGCTTCCACCGGGTCTGTCCGGGGCGGATAATAGACTTTTCGAAGCTGTTCGGTCCGGATCATCCTGCTACCTAAGAGTGTGTTTTCGTATTCTCCAAGTGCGTACTTTTAGCATATCCGGATGCCTATCGCCAAATACCCCCCTCTGCCGCGCAAATCATCTACCGGGATAAGGCCATTACAGCGTCAAGCGCGCGCCGAACGGCCAGCGGTTATTGACCCGGCCGAAGTTTGTGAAAATCGTCGCCGGGCACTTCCGTGAGCTCTGGTGTCCTCAGGCAATCCCGAGCAGCGTACGCGTGAACTGCGCGTTTCGTTTGAAGTCGGCCTCCCGCTCTCCAATTACCTTGGTTTCGAGTACGACCCAACCCTTGTAGCTGATGGCATGCATGGCGTCTGCCACTGCGTTCATGTTCACCTCGCCTTCGCCAAGATACCCTTCGTTGTCCTTGAAGTGAATCTGGCAAATGCGATCTCCCAGGAGCCGGATTTCCTGGCCAACGTCGTAACCATTGTGAGTGGAATTGCCGACATCGTAGTAGACGCGCACCGCGTTGCTCTTGACGCGACCGAGAATGTCCAGATTCTGCTCCGCGGAAAGGGTATTTTCGATGCCGAGGATAACTCCTGCCTTCTCCGCTTTCGGGGCGAATTCCGTGAGCTGTCCCACCAGTGTATCGACGTCCTTCTCCTTGAGCGCACCCGATTTGTCACGCAGATCGCCCTTCCCGAAAAACGCCAGGAGCATCACCTTCGCCCCCAGGTCCTTGGTCCCATCGATGGTTTGCTCGACCCATGCCGGGGCGCGCGGCTCGCTCACCATGGGAAAACCGTTCAACAGTCCCATCGCCACCGACGAGATCGCAACTCCGTGGGTCTCCATATTCTGCTTGTAGGCCTGTCTTCGTTCCGGATCCGCTATGGCCAGCACGTCGCCGGGCTTGCCGTTGTCGGCTGCAGCCGAGATCTCCAGTCCATCGAGGCCTGTCGCGGCCGCCGACGCAAGGCCCTCGGGTCCAGAAGCCCCCAACGACCAGTCGCACGCGCTCAGGCGTATCGCCGGTTTCGAATCGCCCGCCAACGCGCGGGGCATCACGAGACCAGCGGCAGCAACCCCAAATCCCGCCTGTACAATGAATTCACGCCGTGTCGTCCGCATTGTGAGCCAATCCTTTCTTTCCTGGAATCATCCATCAGCTGAATCGCTGCTGTTCCTGCGTACCATTCGTGTGGCCCAATCACAATACCACAGGACCCGCAGGCAGGCAACGCGCGCATCCCTATGCAGCCTCCGTATTGGGTATAGGTAATCTTGCGTCTGTCTGCGGGCGGTGGGTATAGTGCGTTGCCTCGCGCTTCTGTCTGCGCGAACGTTGCACCTCACTCGCGACACAGAGAGGGAGCCATGCGAAAACCAGTAGCCATGATCACGGGGGCCAGCCGCGGCATAGGACGCGGAATTGCCATCGAACTTGCCAGGAACGGGTACGATGTCATCGGTACCGCTACCAAGCTCACGCCAGAAGACACCGAAAAAGGGCTCTTCGAGGTCAAGCAGCGTGTAGAGTCGCATGGCGCCGTTTTTGTTCCTCTTGCCGGCGACATCGGAGACACCGCGGCCAGGAATCGGCTGCTTGAACAGGCGCTTGAGGCTTTCGGGCGCATCGACCTGCTTGTGAATAACGCCGGCGTGGGCCTCCTGAAACGTCTCGATATCCTCGAAACCACCGAGGAGAGTTTCGAGCGGCTGATACGCATCAACCTCAAGGGACCATTCTTTCTTACCCAATCCGTCGCCAACCACATGATTCGCCAGGTGAAAGAAGGGACCGAGTACCTGCCAAGCATCATTTTCATCACCAGCATCTCGAGCAATACCGCAAGTCCCAATCGCGCCGAGTACTGCGTGAGCAAGGCGGGACTGAGTATGACCGCCCAGAATTTCGCGGTACGCCTGGCTGAATTCGGCATAAACGTTTACGACATCCGGCCGGGAATCATCGCCACCGACATGACCGCCCCGGTTACCGAAAAGTACGACAAGCTCATCGCGGAAGGCATCCTTCTCCAGAGGCGCTGGGGCACGCCCGAAGACGTCGGCAAGGCGGTCGCAGGCCTCGCTAAGGGACATTTCCAGTACTCCACAGGCGCCGTCATCGAGGTTGGGGGCGGCTTCGGCGTCATGCGGCTATAGCTAAATCCCACTCAATACACGGCGCAAAACATCCTGTTACTTTGACTTGCAAAGGCCGAGACGTTACAATTCTGCCTTTGATTCAGGCGATTTCGGGCCGCTATTGTCTATGCAACCTTCGATTGGATAGCCCGTTTCCTGAGGATACCGCATCCAGGGAGATACCACTTCATGACAGTTCAGGAAGTCCTGCAAACCCTAAACGAATTCTGGGCATCGCGCGGCTGCATCCTGTGGCAGCCCTATCACACCGAGGTAGGCGCGGGCACTTCGAATCCAGCGACCTTCTTGCGCGTGCTGGGCCCCGAGCCATGGTGGGTCGCCTACCCTGAACCCAGCATCAGGCCTACTGACGGGCGCTATGGCGAGAACCCCAACCGTCTCCAGCACTACTACCAATACCAGGTCATCCTGAAACCTTCCCCGACAAACGTCCAGGAGTTGTATCTCCAGTCATTAGAAGCGCTTGGAATCGATCTGACCAGGCACGACTACCGTTTCGTCGAGGACAACTGGCAGAGTCCTTCCCTTGGTGCATGGGGGCTGGGGTGGGAAGCGTGGCTTGACGGGATGGAAATCCTCCAGTTCACTTATTTCCAGGAATGCGGCGGACTCAAGCTCGACGTGCGCGCTTGCGAGCTCACTTACGGCATCGAACGAATCGCCATGTATCTCCAAGGCGTCGAGAGTGTTTACGACCTTAAGTGGGCTCCGTCCGGCATTACCTACGGCGACATCTTTCATGCTTCCGAGGTCGAGTGGTGCAAATACAATTTCGAGGCCGCCGACACAAACAAACTGCTGCATGTGTTTGACCTGTGGGAGGCCGAAGCCACTCGCCTGCTCGAACTGGGCCTTATCATGCCCGCCTACGACCACTGCCTGCGCCTTTCCCACCTGTTCAATCTGTTGGATGCCCGCGGCGCTCTTTCGGTAACGGAGCGGGGTAGGTTCCTTCTTCGTTGCAGGGCAGTTGCGGAACGGTGTGCAAAGGGGTTCCTCGAGCAGCGCCAGGAAAGAGGCTATCCGTTGTGCCGTCTGCCGCGTCCAGGTGTGCCTGAAGAGGTAAAACCCCTAAAGGCCACGCCCGAAACATTCGCCGAACGCGACACGCTCCTGCTCGAGATCGGCGTCGAGGAATTGCCCCATTCCGACGTCAAGGCGGTTCGCGCCCAGTTTCCCGCACTCCTACACAAGTTCTTTGCTGAGGAACGTCTCGGCCACGGGGCGGTCACCGTATGGGTTACGCCCAGGCGCATCGTTGCCAAGATAGACGACTGCGTTTCCCACCAGCAAGATGTGGTTGAGGAAGCCCGAGGCCCGGCGCGAAAAGCGGCACAGGACGCGGCCGGCAATTGGACGGTTGCCGCCCGGAAATTCGCGGAGTCCAAAGGGGCCGCGGTCGAGGACATCTATTTCCAGGAGCAAGGCAAAGCGGAGTATTGCTTTCTGAAGGTGGCGCACAGAGGGCGTCACATCACCGAGTTGTTGTCCGGTATTGTCACGAAGCTGATCGCCGGTCTCCAGTTCACGAAGTCCATGGGCTGGGAAGACAGCACAGTCGCCTTCTCGCGTCCCATACGCTGGCTCCTGGCCCTGCACGGCGCCAGCCCGGTGCCGGTTTCCTGGAAATTCGTGGAAGCGGGCGCGTTTTCCGCGGAACGCCTACTGCACTCCGGCACCGTCTCCTATGGCCACCGCCGGCTTGCCGCAGGACCCATCGAAATCCCTTCCGCCAAAGACTACCTCGCCGCGATGAAACGGCATTTCGTGCTTCCGGTACGCGAAGAACGCATGGCGCTTCTGCGCAACGAAGCGGAGAGACTCGCCGCCGCCGAAGAGCTTCACCTCGAAGAAGACGAAGAGTTGTTCGAGGAGATCATCGACATCGCGGAATGGCCCGAACCCGTTATCTGTACCATTCCCGAGGAGGCCTTGGTGCTCCCCGAGGAAATCGTCATTACCCCGATGAAGGTGTATCAGCGGTATATACCCTTGCGCGATGCGAAGGGGACCCTCTGCAGGCATTTCCTTGCCGTTGCCAACGGGAAACACGATGAAGAAGGCCGCGTAACCATCCGTCACGGGAACGAGCGCGTGCTCAACGCGCGGCTCCGCGACGCACGGTATTTCTGGGATACCGACACCAAAAAACCGCTCCGCGATTTCGCTCAGGGCTTGTCGCGTGTCTTGTTCCATCAGAAACTTGGCTCGGTCGCGGACAAGATCGCCCGGCTTCACAAGCTGTACGCGGCCCTCAAAGGTGTGTTGCCCCGAGTGGATGACGCTCAGATGGCCCAGGTCCTTGACCTGATGAAAGCCGATCTCACTACGCAGATGGTCTTTGAATTCGATTCGCTCGAGGGCGTGGTTGGAATGCTCTACGCCCGAAAGGAAGGGCTTCGTGAGGAGATAGCGCGAGCCCTCTTTGAACACCGCCTGCCCCGCCGCGCCGATGATGCGCTGCCTGAAAGCCCGCTGGGGGTGTCGGCCGCGCTTCTCGACCGGCTCGATACGTTAGCCGGGTATTTTGGCATAGGCGTGCGCGTCAAGGGTACCAGCGACCCCTTCGGCCTCCGAAGGAACACGCTGGCATTGCTCTCGATCGTCCGCGAATGCGCTCTGGATATCGACCTGAGACAAGCGTTCCGCACCGCGATGGGAATCTACGGTGAGATGATCCCCGAGCCCGAAGTCGCCGTGGAAGGATTGCTTCAGTTCGCGAAGGATCGCTTGGCCGTCATCAACCGCGAAGAGGGCATCCCCTACGACTACGTTGCAGCGGCTATTGCGCCCCACGGCCACAGGCCGGTCCAGGTTCGCAACTGTCTCTCAGCCATGGCGGGTCTCGAAGAGGGGCAGGTTCAGAATCTTGCCGAACAGACCAAGCGTATCCAGCGGATCGCCAAAGACCCCGCGCCGAAGATCGACCCCGCGCTTCTGGATGAAAATGAGAAGGCCCTCTTCGAAATATCCAATAGCCCGAGCGCAACCGTTCTCGCCCACGTGGCATCCGGCAAGTTCGGCGAGGCGTTTTCCGAGTTGCTCTCCTGGATGCCCGTTATCCAGGCGTATTTTGAGGAGGTCTTCGTCAATCATGACGATGACCGGATTCGCCGAAACCGGCACGCCCTTCTCAATGCGGTTTACGGCGTCATCCTGGCGGTGGCGGATCTCACCCAGATCGAGAAGAAGGAGACTGTTTCGGAATGACCCGTCGGGAGACCGGTGCGAAGATTGATTACGACACAATCGCGCGGCGGTACGATACGTTCCGGAAGGGTGGGGGACCATACCTGCCGCTGTTGGTGGCATTGGCTCAGGCACATGCTGCCCAGCGGGTACTCGAAGTGGGAGCAGGCACGGGCAATAACACGGTTCTTTTCGAGAAGGCATATCCTGAGGCCTTCCTCATCACATGTGATTTGTCGTGGGGCATGATCGAGCGCGCGAGAGAGAAACAGACACCCGGCGCATGGGTGCAGGCCGATGCTCATTTTCTGCCCCTCGCCGCGCAATCCGTCGATTTCTGTTTCGGCTGTTTCATGCTGCATTACATCTCCGACTTGGGCGCATTCTTCCGCGACTGCGCGCGTGTTCTCCGGCGGGGATGTGCCGCGTTTGTTACCGCCTCGCATGAATTCATCGAGCGGCATCCCATGAACTGCTATTTCCCGAGTTTTGCCGCGGTGGACAAAGCCCGATTCCCAAGCCTGGAAACCATCCGGGACGCACTGAACGACGTCGGATTCCGCAATGTCTCCGATAGACACATACAGACGGCCCCTCAACCCATCGACGAGGCCTATCTGCGCCGTGTCGAAAACCAATTCATTTCAACCTATGCGCTTCTCCCCGAAGACGAGTTCAAAACGGGACTCGCCCGCCTGCGCGAGGACATCAAATCAAAAGGCCGGCTCGAAACCGGGCTTGTTTGGGAGTCGGTAACCATTTGGGGCGAGAAAGATACGCCGTGAAGGACCGTAGACGTAAGAAGCACCGGGTAAGAAAACGCGATTGGTCGGCAAAAGACGTGGATACTCACGCAAGGCTGCCGCGCCGGTTCAGCGGGCTGGAAGTCGGCTTGGACACCGAGGCAGTCCCTATCGAGAACCGTTTCGAGGCAATCCAACCCAACGGCGTTGTTGTCTCTCCTTATGGCGTGCTGGCCTTTGTGGAAGCGGACGGCGCGGAACGCCTCTGCAGGGTTGCCGAGCAGCTTTGTGCCGGGCGCACGTCTGTCCTTGCTCCGGGCGACCGGGTGCGCGTCGAACGTGATGAAGACGGCTTTTGCGTCACGGCGGTGATGCATCGAATAAGCAAACTGAGCCGCCCTGCAACAAAAGGCCAACGCGAGCAGGTCATCGCCGCGAACGTTGACTACATCGTTTGTGTTGTTGCTGTTGTTCAACCGCGCTTCAAAGTGGGCGTCCTGGACCGTTTTCTGATCGCGGCGGATGTGGGACGGGTACGCCCAATCATCGTGGTTAACAAGGTGGACCTCGCAAAGGAACCGCCGCAGGAACTCGATGCCTACCGCGACCTGAACGTGCCCATCATACTCACGAGCTGTGAAACGGGGGAGGGGATTGAGACCTTACGGCAGCATCTCACGGACTCTGTTTCCGTGCTCGCCGGGCAAAGCGGGGTAGGAAAATCTTCTCTCATCAATTGTCTCCAGCCGGACATCGCCCTCGAGACGCAAGAAGTTAGCGGATACAATGAGAAAGGGCGCCACACCACCACCACCTCGCGACTCTACCACCTCGACGGGGGCATCGACATCATTGACACCCCCGGCATCCGGCAACTGGGCATTTGGGACGTGACCAAGGAGGAGGTGGCCCTCTATTTTCCGGATATCGCCGCGTTGGGCGCCGAGTGCAAATTCAGCGACTGCAGCCATATTCACGAACCCGGTTGTGCGGTAAGGCAAGCCGTCGAAAACGGCCGCTTGCCCGCCATCCGCTACAAGTCCTACTGCCGCATCCGCGACAGTCTTGGCTCGGAAAGTCCTTGGGCCTGAAACGCGGCCGCCCCGGCAATCCAGGAGCAGCACATAATGCGGAACGGCGGGCCTCCGAGGAGGTCCGCCGTTCGCTGTGCTGCCTTTGCTGATGTCCCGAATTAGCCGAGAGGAGTAGAGGCTGCTGTAGCGGCTGCACCAGAATTTTCGAAGCGAATTACGCCCGTCTCATCCAGGAAGAAGGTCCGGCGGCCCGACTGCGGGCTCTGCGGATCCGCATTGCAAGTGTACGTAGCTGGCGCAGCTGCACCACCGGCGACCGTGTTCAGGACGAAGTTGTAGCCGTGCTTCACACCAGCGGCCAGGACTTCGTCGATGTACCCCGGAACCCCCGCGACAGCATCAGGACTCAGGAGCTGCGCCAACGTGCCATAATCCCCCGTGCCGTCGCCGTTAGCATCCTGATAGCAGGCGGCCTGGAAGCTCACTTCGCCAGCGGAAATCGTGCGAAGCGAGCCAATAGCGCCCGCTTCATTCGCGCTCATGCGCGAACGCAGCAAGCTCGGGATGGCAATTGCCGCGATTATCGCGATAATTGCCACAACAATCATCAACTCAATCAACGTGAAACCAAGATTCTTTTTCATGAGCCTTTCCTCCATCTGAGCGTCCCATCACCAAGCCCGTTGCCGGGCCACCCTTGCGGTTCAATTGTCGTGATGCTCTAAGGCAACCCGCGTGCCAATTCCCAAGAACTTTCGTAAGTCATTGTAAAACAATCCTATAGTGGCTTCCCTGCCGGAAACACAGCTCGAGCGAGGCGCAGAATTCGGGCCGCTGCGCGGCGCAAAGTGACAATTTTCGTCAGTCAAACCCCGTATATACCGCGAATAAGCATGGAAATAATCTTTTTCTATGCCGGAAAAGTGGCTCCCAAGCCGCTCGAATTGCTAAGGGGTGCTCCAAGACCGGTCGGATGGCCTCGCATTGTCCACATGACCTCACATTGCAGACGTCCATAGTGCTTGCCGGAAGCGAGTGTCTTTTGTAGTATGGGAATGTTCGGCAGCAAGAGAGTCATCTGGTGCGGTTGAACTGAATCCTGTAGACGAGCTGCCGCCATCTAGCGGTTCATAAGGGATGCGGAAGGGGCCTAGGGGTCAGCATAAATGAAAATACCGACGGAATCCCTGGGGATTTGCCTGGGTGCTTCGACCGTGGCCATGGTTCGTCTGCGGCGTGCCGAAGCAGCGTCCGACGTCGTTTGGGCAAAGACGCGGGTCCATGATGGCAATCCCAGGCGTGTCTTGCAGGAGATGCTCGCTTCCGTCGATGATCTGGGCATGCTTCGCGTGGCTGCCACCGGCCGCAAATTTCGCCGGTACCTCGAGTTGTCGACGATTTCGGAGCCCGAGGCCGTCGAACGGGCCGTCGCGCACACCTTCCCCGGGACACATCCTTACCGCGTCGTCATCAGTGCGGGCGGCGAGACCTTCATGGTCTATCATCTCGATGACGAGAATCGTATCCAAGGGATCTACACCGGCAACAAATGCGCGTCGGGCACGGGCGAGTTCTTCCTTCAGCAACTGGGCCGCATGGACATCTCCCTCGAAGAAGTCCGGCAAATGCCGCTGCCCGAGACCTGCCAGAAGGTTTCGGGGCGCTGCTCGGTATTCTGCAAGAGCGATTGCACCCACGCCCTGAACAAAGGCGTCCCCAAGGCCGACATCGTCGCCGGGCTTTCCCGCATGCTGGCCGGGAAAATCATTGAATTGATGAAGAAACTTCCCCAAACCTCCGCAATCCTCATCGGGGGGTGTTGCAAGAACCTGTCGATGGTTCATTATCTGAGGAAGCACATTCAAGACCTCTTCATCCCTGAATCCGCCCCGTGGTTCGAGGCTCTGGGGGCCGCCGTTTGGGCGTCCGAGAATGAAGTCCGGGCATGTGAGAACTCCACTGAGATAATGAGATCCCGCAAATCAGCGCTTTCCTTTCTCAAGCCGCTGGACGCCTCAAGACACATGGTGCAGTTCAGGCAGCACCCCCGCGGACGCGCCGCCGCCGGTGACGAGACCATCCTCGGTCTCGATGTGGGCTCCACAACCACCAAGGGCGTGGTGGTCCGCCGTCGTGACAAGGCCATTCTGGCCGCCGAGTACTTGCGCACCAACGGCGACCCCATAGGCGCGTCACGCAAAGTCTATGCTAGCCTCGCGAGGCAGCTTGATGCTCCCCTCGAAATCGTGGGTCTCGGCGTGACCGGTTCCGGCCGCCGGATCGCGGGTCTGCACGCCATGACAAATGGCGTAATCAACGAAATCATTGCCCACGCCGCGGGGGCCCTGCACTTCGACCCCGAGGTCGACACCATTTTCGAGATCGGCGGCCAGGACGCCAAGTACACCTACATCACCAACGGTGTACCGAGCGATTATGCGATGAACGAAGCCTGCAGCGCCGGCACGGGCTCCTTTCTCGAGGAATCCGCCAAGGAGAGCCTGGGCATTGCCGTTACAGATATCGGCCGCATCGCTTTTGAAGGCCAGGCTCCGCCCAACTTCAACGACCAGTGCGCTGCCTTCATCGGGTCCGATATCAAAGGCGCTGCGCAAGAGGGCGTCCCCATCGAGGACATTGTTGCGGGATTGGTCTACTCGATTTGTATGAATTACGACAATCGCGTAAAGGGCAACCGGCCTGTTGGCAGAAAAATCTTCATGCAGGGCGGCGTCTGTTACAACGAAGCGATCCCGGTTGCCATGGCGGCCCTTACCGGCAAGGAAATCGTTGTGCCGCCCGAACCCGGTTTGATGGGAGCGTTCGGTGTGGCCCTCGAGGTCGACCGGCGCATCGAAGACGGCCTGCTCCACCCGGAATCGTTCAACCTCGCCGAACTGGCCAGCCGTGAGGTCGTCTACCTGAGCCCGTTTATCTGCAACGGTGGTAACGACGGTTGCGACTTGGCCTGCCAGATCGCGCGCATCGAGATTGACGGGCGGGTTTTCCCATTTGGGGGAATCTGTAACCGGTACGATAACCAGCCTGGGAAGAAGGCCGTCGACGCTGGCAGTCTGAACCTGGTCGTACAACGCGAAAGAAGACTGTTTCAGGCGTCGAAGCCTGACAGCGCAGATAACCGGCCGGCCATCGGACTAAACCGTTCTTTCCTGACCCACACCTACCTTCCGTTCTACAGGCGGTTCTTTGACATATTGGGGTTTCGCGTCGTACTTCCCGATGCGCCCGATCCCAGCGGTTTTGACCAACAGGGCGCAGCATTCTGTTTTCCGGCGGAGCTGGCCCATGGTTATGCAGCCTCTCTTCTGGCCTTGAACCCCGACTACCTGTTCCTGCCCCACGTCGGCGGGATTCAAGCCGCTGCCGCCGATGCTCAGGCTTGCACCTGTGTCTTTGTGCAGGGTGAACCGTACTACCTCGCTGCGGCCTTTCCCCAATTCGAGTCTTCGCGGACCCTCCGGCCCTACCTCGATTTCTCGAAAGGAATGGAGGCGAATCTTGACGCCCTCGAGAAGGTCGCCAAAGCAATTGGACACAACAACGGAAATGTGCGCGAAGCCGCACAAGCTGCATGGACGGAGCAGGCCGCGTTTCGCGACGCTTTCCGAGAAATGGGCCGTGATGCCCTTAACCGCCTCGAAAGGGACCCCTCTCTGATTGGCATCGTGCTCTTCGGGCGGCCCTACAACAGTTTCGCGCCCGAAGCCAACAAGGGCATTCCGGCCAAGTTTGCCTCTCGAGGGGTCTGCATTCTCCCGTTCGACATGCTCCCTTGCGATGACCAGCCGCTGCCCGTCAACCACAACATGTACTGGGGCATGGGGCGAAACCTGCTCCGCGCCGCCCGGTACGTCAAAGCTCGCCCCCAACTCTTCGGCGCCTACATCACCAACTTCTCGTGCGGCCCCGACTCGTTTCTGATTACCTATTTCCGCGATATCATGGGGCGCAAACCCTCCTTGACGCTCGAATTGGATAGCCATACCGCAGATGCTGGCATTGAAACCCGCGTCGAGGCCTTTCTTGACATCATTCAGCATTTCCGGCAAATCGAAGCGCAGCCCGACAAAAGAACCACGGTCCGCAGCGAAGCGTTTCGCCCGGCGGCCGTCGAACACCGGAACGGAAGAACAGGCATCCGCCGTTCATCAGGCGAATGGGTTCCCCTCGATGATCCACGTGTCAAGGTTATCGTCCCCGCCATGGGGCGCTATGGTACGGCCCTTGTGGCCAAGGCATTTGGGAGGCGCGCGGTGCGGGCCGTGCCCCTGCCGTCCGCCGACGCGGAAATCCTGAAACTCGGACGCGGACACTCCACATGCAAGGAGTGTCTGCCTCTCCAGACAACGGTAGGTTCACTCCTCCAATATCTTCAATGCCGGCCGCCGGACGAGATAACCGCCTATTTTATGCTAACTACCGACGGACCGTGCCGCTTCGGACAGTACGACGTGTTCTCAAAAGGGCTGATCGAAAAGCTGCGGATTCCGGATATGGCCGTGCTTTCACTGACAACCGCCAACGGATATGCGGGCCTGGGTAACCGGTTCGCCCTGGCGGCGTGGCGGGCTGTGATAATTGGCGATCTGTTCGACGACATGTACTCCATGGTCCTTGCAGCTGCGGAGAATCCCAGTTACGGTTTGCGTGTCCTCGACGAGGAACACAAGGCCTTGTCGGCGGTCATGCATAAGAGTTGGCCGGTCGTCGCACGGCAACTGACTCGCTCGGCCGAACACCTTGCCAGTGTTACCCTCAAGAGGCCTGTTCGCCAAGTCCCCACAGTATCGTTGATCGGCGAAATCTACGTGCGGCGCGACCCCATTTCGCTCCAGGGCCTGGTCGAGCGGCTGTCCGAGGAAGGCATCGCCGTCCGCACCTCGCACACCAACGAGTGGATCAAATACCTGGACTGGCTCACGAAGGAGGGTATCGATGGGCAGAAATCTCTGGCTTTCTGGGTGCGCCACTGGGTTAAAAGGCATCTCGACCAGAGCGTGCGGAAACGTCTCGCACTCTCGAGTCTCTTCTATTGCGACGGACTGGATGTCGCGCCGATTGTCGAAGCCGGCGCGCGATTCATATCGCCCCGTCTCATGGGAGAGGCCATTCTGACGGTTGGAAACGCACTCCACGAGATTCTGCATCCCTCCTGCGGCATCATCGCTATCGGCCCATTCGGCTGCATGCCCTCGCGCGTGGCCGAGTCGGTCCTTTCCGAAAAACTTACGACCACCGAAAAACGAGCCATCGCAAAGCATAACGGCCACAGCTCGTGGGGCAAACTGCTTGAAACTCATCGTAAACTGCCGTTTCTCTCCATCGAAACCGATGGCAACGCTTTCCCACAAATCATCGAGGCTCGACTCGAAGCCTTCCTGCTGCAAGCCCGACGTCTCAATGAGCGCCTTCAACAACTTGAGCGCGCCAACTCTTGAAAGCCCGCCGTTTGGGGGCCGTCGTGACACGGGGTACCTGGAGCAGATTAGGCCGGCGGGGAGGCGGCCCGCCGGCTCAGAGGGGAAAACGCACGTTGAGGTGCCTTAAACGCTTAACCGCCAATGGGCGGAGAGGCCGCTGTTGCGGCTGCCCCGGTGTTCTCGAACCGGAGAACTCCGGTCTCGTCGAGAAAGAACGTTCGCCTGCCGCTCTGTGGACTTTGGGGGTCGGCGTTACACGTGTACGTCGTGGGAAGGCCCCCTCCGCCCGCTATGGGGTTCATCGTGAAGTTGTAGCCCTGTTTCACGCCGGCGGCAAGGGTTTCGTCTATGTATCCCGGAACCCCCGCGACTCCGTCCGGGTTCAGTAACTGAGCTAATGTGCCGAAATCGCCTACACCGTCTCCGTCAGCATCCTGATAGCACCCTGCCTGAAAGCTTACCTGCGCAGAAGAGAGGGTCCGCATGGAACTGATCGCGGAGCCCTCATTGGCCGAGATTCTGGCCCGCATGAGGCTGGGGATCGCTATCGACGCAATGATAGCGATTATCGCTACCACGATCATCAGTTCTATCAAAGTGAAGCCCGCAGTCATCTTCATTTTCCAAACCTCCCTGCATCCTCACTGTATTCACCCAACTTCTTAGATTTATTTCGCAATTCGCATGCCAGAAGATTCCCAGACTATAAACCATGATTTCTGAATAGGTTAGAAAACGGGTTCGACTGTTGCCAATGAGCAACGGCGCGTGAGGCTGATAGTTACTCGTCAGATTGACAGTTCTCATCCCTTCTGGAGACCCATTTCACGCGAGAATCAGGGAACTTTCTCAATAATTCGGGATGAAGCAAGACGAGGAATTGCCCACCAACGGATGTTCGAATCGGGTTTGGCGCACACGCTCAACACAACATTTGGGGGTAGCGGCGGGTGCGCAAAATGACGCCGCTCAGGTTCCGTGGCTGTAAGTCCTTTTCTGAAAATCCCTTGGCGCACCGGCAACAAATTGCCATAGAGCGGCAAGAAACACCTTCCCTTGTGGTAGGGGTTGTGCTATACTTGTAAAAACCACAATATATTGGGTGAAAGAGGCCGCATTGAACGGAATCAAACGAAAAGTCCATTTTGTAGGGGTTGGCGGCATCGGCATGAGCGGGCTTGCCGAAATCTTGCTCAATTTGGGCTATGAAGTGTCTGGAACGGACCTCCAGGCCACCGGTATCACCGAGCGGCTGGAACAGTGTGGCCTTCGGTTTCGGGAGGGCCACGACGCCGCGAACATTGGAGATGCCCAGATAGTTGTCGTTTCAGAAGCAGTACCCAAGGACAACGCCGAGGTACTGGCTGCCAAACAGCGCGGTACCCCGGTGCTCCATCGCAGTGAACTGCTTGCGGACCTCATGCGCCTCAAACCGAATGCCATAGCGGTGGGCGGCACCCATGGGAAAACGACAACCACGTCCATGATCAGCGCCATGTTCGAGCGGGCGAATTTTGGCGCGACGAGCATCGTGGGGGGAATCCTGCATCGAAGCGGCACCAATGCCCGGTGGGGAACCGGAGAGTATCTCGTTGCGGAAGCGGATGAGCACGACGGCTCATTCCTGCGGCTTCATCCCACCATCAGCGTTGTGACGAGCATCGACGCCGAGCATCTGGAGTATTACGGAACCCTGGACCAGATCAAGCGCGCCTTCACCGATTTCTGCAACGTCGTGCCATTTTACGGATTCTCGATTCTGTGCTGGGACGACGTCAATTCGCGTGACATCCTCGCTGGCATCGACAGTGTTTGCCTGACGTACGGCCTTGAGGAGGGCGCCTCGTTGCGCGGCGTTAACGTGCGCTGGAACGAGGGCAACATGAACCTTCCCATGTCGCGCCGCCTTGCTGAGCTTCGCACCCGCATCGATGTTGTCAGCGAAGACGAACGCCTTGGCGTCACCGGGCGATTGGGGCAGCTCGAGGTCAAGGCCCTCGGAATCCATAATGTGC
Organism: Candidatus Hydrogenedentota bacterium; assembly: GCA_035416745.1. NCBI lineage: Bacteria > Pseudomonadati > Candidatus Hydrogenedentota > Candidatus Hydrogenedentota bacterium. The sequence continues at coordinate 25,255 of DAOLNV010000031.1, forward strand.
GGAATGCGCTGGCTGCATGTTGTGTGGGCCTGTGTCTCGGACTCAAGTTTGCGCACATCGCTGAAGGGTTGCGCATGTATGACGGGGTCCGGCGCCGGCTGCAAGTCTGCGGAGAACAGCGCGGGGTGCTCGTCGTGGAAGACTATGCCCACCATCCGACCGAGATCGAAAGCACCATCGAAGCCGCACGCTGGATCCGGCCAAACCGAATCATCGCGGTTTTCCAACCGCATTTGTTCAGCAGGACGAAATTCTTCTGTGAACAGTTCGCTGCGGTCCTGAGCAAGGTGGACCAGGCTGTCGTCACGGACATCTATCCCTCGCGCGAGCAGCCTATGGCGGGGGTCGATTCGGGCTTGATCGTGGATGCCGCACGCCGGCACGGGGCGCAGAATGTGCAGTTGATTAACGATATGCATTCCGTGCCGGAGCGCATTGCCGGTGATTTGAAACCGGGCGACATGGTGCTGGTCCTGGGCGCGGGAAGCATAAACCAGATAGCAGAACCGTTGCTTCAGGAGCTGGCGAAACAGTCATGAAACCCCCAACGCTGCACAGGAAGACTTACAAGCTCCGAAAGTACCGGCTCGTGTTTTCGTATGTGAGTTCCGCGATACGGTTTCTGGTCGTTTGCGCATTGCTCTGGGGGGGCGGCTACGCATTCTCTCGTTATCTGCGTGAATCCGGCCATTACTGCATCCAAAAGATCAGCGTGTCTGGGATAAAGATCTTGACGCCCGAAGCCGTCATTCAGGCCTCGAATGTGACGAAGGCGGACAACATCCTGTTTTTGGATCCCCGCGAGATTGCCGCGCGAGTGGAAAAGCTTCCGCGCGTGAAGACCTGTGCCGTGACCAGAATCTTTCCCGACGTGGTGTCCCTGTCAGTTATCGAACGCGATGCCGTGGCCACACTGATTGTCAACAACCGCACCTTCGAGATTGACGAGTCGGGGTATGTGCTCGAGGAGGTCATGCCGGACGGACACTATTGCGGCCCTCTTATTACTCTGCATCCCCCCCTGAATTTGGTTGCACCCGGCGAAAAAATAGACCGTCCGGAGCTCATTCGGGCACTTGCCGTCTGGGACGCCTTCAGCAAGACCAGCATCTCGGGAGATATAGCGGTCTCGGAGTTGGCCGTGTACAACGAAAACGATATCCGCATGTACTGTGACGGCGTGCCGTTTGAATTGCGATGGGGCCGCGGCAATTCTGAGACCCAGGCCCGGCGGCTCGAAATTCTGTGGAAAGAATTGGCGGGATGTGTGCCGTGCGTCGAGTATCTTGATCTGCGCTTCGGCCGGGATCTTGCCTGCAAGTGAGGCATCAACAAGGGACAGGAAAAGGGGACACAAGCGGGTAGAACCGTTGGGGAGAACGTGATATGGCTATCGGGATGTCTGACGAGTACCAGACCTTTGAAGATCGCGCCGTCATTAAGGTTTGCGGCATCGGCGGCGGCGGCGGAAACGCCGTGGGACGCATGATCGAAGCGGGCCTCAAGGATGTCGAGTTCATCACCATCAACACCGACGCCCAGGCGCTCAAGTCGTCTCCGGCCGGCACACGCCTTCAGATCGGGGCAGGCATCACCGGGGGACTCGGTTCGGGTGCGATACCCGACGTCGGCGAGAAGGCGGCCCTCGAAGACCGCGAACGCATCGCCGACGTGCTCCGTGGCGCCGACATGATCTTCCTGACGGCCGGTCTTGGGGGCGGCACAGGTACGGGCGCCTCGCCGATCATCGCGCAAGCAGCCCACGAAACAGGGGCGTTGACGGTTGCTATCGTCACCCTTCCCTTCAGTTTCGAGGGTCCTCAGCGCCGTGAGAATGCGCTGAAGGGCTTGGGCGCCTTGGAGACGCACGTGGACACCCTGATTGTGGTACCCAATGACCGGGTAGCCTCCCTCTGCCAAAACAACATTTCCTTTCTCAACGCGTTCCGGCTGGCCGACGAGGTCTTGCACAATGGCGTTCGGGCGATCTCGGAGCTGATCACGGTGCCCGGCCTGATCAATCTGGATTTCGCGGACGTCCGCACCATCATGCAGGCCCGGGGACGCGCCCTCATGGGTATCGGCAGCGCACAAGGCGAAAACCGGGCCGTACGCGCCGCGGAAGAAGCTATCGTGTGCCCACTATTGGAGCAATCGAATATCGAGGGCGCCCGAGGAGTCATCGTGAACATAAAAGGCGGTTGCGACATCGGCATGCGAGAAGTGCAACAGGCCGTCTCGGCCGTGCAGAAGGCCGCCCATCCGGAGGCCAATATTATCTTTGGAGCAGTTGTGGACGACGAGGAGCGTCCAGAGCTTCAGGTGACGGTTATCGCTGCGGGCTTCACGCCTGTGGCAAGGACTGAATACGGGCACACGGCCTGCGCCGCGGCGCCGCTCTTTGCGGAGTCCAATATCGAGCGAATGGATAGCCACCGGAAAATGACCGTCGAGGTCGCCCCACAGGAGGAATCGCCCGATTTCGTCGGTTCGCTGGAAATCGATGAGTCGGCGGAGGCCGAACTCGTGGGTGTTGTACCGGATGTGGAACCCTTGCACGACGCCGCACCGAAGACCCCTTCTGCCCAGGAACGTGCCACTGTCCCTTCGAGAACTCCTCCAGGAAGAGAATCATGGGCCGCTGCGTCCGAACCAGAGATTCAGTACCTCTTCCCGCAGCAAGACGACGACGATGCCAGCGTTGAATCGCGGGATCACCTCGCGATACATCGGGAGGACGAAGCGGAGGATTTGGATATCCCGGCATTCATGCGGCGCAGAAGAAAAACCTGAGATATTATTCCTATGGACCTTTTCGCGCGGAGGTCCTAAGATATCTGGCGGAAATACAGTATCAACACCTGTTTCTTGCCGGCGGGCGCTGCGAGGAGAGTCGGAGGGTTTGAAACGATGTTGGCGCGGGTTCCTGCCGTGATTGCGGTTTTGGCCGCGGGCTATGCAGTATCAGCCTGTGCCGGTCTCCCTGCGTTTCAATGGCATCTCGAGCGCACACTTGCGGGCGAGGGGTCAACGGCCCTTGATTGCCAGCGTGCCATTTACGAACTCCTGCAAGAAGCCGTGATGCTGCCGGGTGGCGCCGTGGTGGCCGGAACCGCCGTCACCGCTGAGAAGAGCGGTCACCGCATTTCCCCGGCCATGCTTGACGGGTCTGTTCTTCACGCGCAGCCCGTCACTATCTCCGCGCTAGGCCCGGAGCCAGTGACGATTTGCGCCCCCGTGCCCGGTGAGGGGAACATCACATCGGTTTATCGCCGCGTGGATTCGGATTTGTATGTGCGGGTTCCGGGACTTGCCCCCCCTGTCGGTGGATACCTCATTTTCGATGTTCGGTACCCGGGAGAATATGTCGTCGCGGTGGAGCGTGCCGAACAGGCTTCCCCAACCGAGCCGGTTACCCGATGCCTTGATTTCGCGCCCCCTTCGCGGGACCCCGCGGCCAGAAGCGCATGGAAATTCTATCCCGTGGCTCCCAAGGAGATCTGCGGCCCCTTGCCGCTGGTTCTTATTCACGGTTCGGGGGATGACCGGTGGGGCGATTTCTCTCACTGGGCCCAATACAGCGACGAGGCTGCTCTGTTGCGCAAGCATTTCCAGGTCTGGAACTTCAGCCATCCGATGTCTGGGGTGGCGGCCCCGATTGGTCTCAGCAGGGATTATCCAGCCTTTTCAGAAAGCGTGGTGGCCGCTCTTGACGGCTATATCGCGGAGGCGGAGGAAGATGGCGTCCTTGTTGACGGAGAGCGCTATTTCTTTTCGAAGGGACCCTACGCGATATTGACGCACAGCCAGGGCGGCATAAAGGCACGGGCCTTGCTTGTGAATTATCCGGAACACGCGGAGCGCGTTTTTGCGGTGGTATCGCTGAATTGCCCGCATATGGGAACGCCGTGGGCGACTCCGGAGTGGGTCAGGCACACCCTGTCGAAGGTGGGCCTTACCCGCCGGCTTACTCTGGAGAAGATCTTTCAAGGCGTCTTGGCCGAAGGGGTTCTGAGAGGCTATATCAACGTCGATCGCCAGAGCGACCTCGATACCGGATGGGCCAATTTCGATAGAGCGGGCGGCTTCGGGATTCCGACGCGAACGTTCTCGGCCTGGTATTGGGGCGGTGGCATCAAGAATGTAACGCTCTCGCCGTGCGATGCCAATCAAACCAACGCCAGGGAACTGCCCGGGATAGCCGATGAGACATTTGAGCCGCCAGCCCTGCTCGACGTGTACTGCGGGGGGCTTGACTGCATCACGCCTTCAGAGCGGGGCGGCATGTTCCTTGACAAGTTCTTTGTGTATGCCGGATACATTGTTTTTCTTGATGATTTCGCGGGAGCGTTGACCGGCGCCGCGCCCCAAGAGAATGCCGCGCGATCGGTCCAAAACAGCGCCCTGCGAACCGTCCAGCTGCTGATGACCATAACGGACTCCGAAGGTTCGGTATATCCAATTGCCGCATATAGAGTTGGAGACGGTTTCGTCCCGCTCCAGAGCGAGCTGTTGTTGGATGGCGCCGAGACCGCGTTGATCTACAAGACGCGGAAGTTCCTGGGGTGGGAAGTTCCCGTTTTCCCCACGGAACTGCGAGAAGATCTGATTCGCGAGCACACGCTGGCGCTGCCCGAAAAACTTCGTATTCTCCGAGGCTGGAGCCACCTGGACACGATCACCGGGAGGTACAACCCGGAAACAGGGCATAGCGAGCTTTTTCAGCGGGTGCTCGATGATTTGCTGAGCGTTCTGCCAGCGGATGACGAATGATTCTTGAGGCTTTTGCAACCAGAATCGCCCCCAAGGCATAATAAATCCTATGCAGCGCGAAGCTCGAGCTTCGTGTGCACAACTCTGGAAAGGAGCATCTGTCACGATGAGGTGGAGTTTGCTTGCGGCAGGAGTCTTATTGGGGGTCGTTTTGTGTGCGGCGCTGACCGCCGAGGCACAGGACCCCGAACCTCCGGCGACAGAGGAGATTGCCGTATCCCCCGTACAGGATACAGCTGAGCCACAGCAGCTCACACTTGCCGTGATGATGCGGGAAGGGGGCTGGATCCTCTACATCATTATGGGATTGAGCGTGGTCACGTGCGTCATGGTCATTTATTACTTCTTCACCATCACGCCCGCCCGGGAAGTTCCTCAGAATCTATTGAAACGCACCCTGAGCCAAATCCGCGCTGGCGACCTTCGGGGCGCCTATCAGATGTGCGACGGACGCGACGAGTTGCTCGCAAATGTCATTAAATCGGGCCTGAAAATGGCCGGTCATGACCGTTACGTGATTCAAGAGGCCATGGAAAGCGAGGGCGAACGCGGCGCCGCGGCATTGTGGCAACGCATTTCTTACATAAACAACGTTGGCGTTATCGCGCCTCTGCTGGGACTTTTCGGAACGGTATGGGGCATGATGCGCGCGTTTGGCGCTATCGCTTTTGATGACGCGCAGAGCCGCAGCCTCACCATGGCGTACAGCGTTTCGCAGGCCATGATTACTACGGCGGCCGGTTTGATGCTCGCCATTCCCGCTCTCATGGCGTATTACTATTTCCGGGGGCGCGTTGTGAAGATAATCGCGGAAGTTGAGGCTCAGGCGAGCGAAGTGGTGGAGGCGCTCTCCCGGGGAGAGGGTCTATGAAATTTGGCAATCGAGTCAGCGAAGAACTTGAGGGCGTGCAACTTGCTCCGCTTATCGACATCGTGTTCATTACTCTTCTCTATTTCATGACGACGACCGTGTATACGGCGATGGAGAGCGAGATCGATGTTAAGCTGCCGACGGCAAGCCAGGCCCAGATGGACAATCGCTCTCAGGGCGAGATCTTCATCAATCTGACCAGCGACGGCAAGATCATCGTGAATGATCGCGAGCTGACGTTGGAACAATTGCAGGGCGTTTTGGACCGTGTAGCCGAGCTGTTTCCCGGAGGCTCCATTATTATCCGCGGAGACAAGAGCGCCATGCTGGGCCGTGCAATTGCGATTCTCAATTGCTGCAAGAACGCCGATATTGACAACGTTTCGTTTGCAGCGCTGCCAGAGGAGCCCGAAGGGAGTTCGTGAGCATATCCATTGCACATGTCATGAGAACGGGGGGCACGTTCGCCCTGCTGGCATTGGTTGCCTTCTCGAGCGCTGCCCAGGATGCCGAACAGGCCCAAATCGACATCGCCAACGGCTTTTTCCGCAGAGGGTTCTTTGAAGAAGCGGCCGCCGAGTACCGCGCGTATCTCGAAAGCTATCCGGAAGGTCAGAGTGTCACTACGGCGCTGTATCGCCTTGGGGAATCCGAGTATGCCCTGAAAAAGTACGAAGATGCCCTGAAAGTATACGAACAGTATCTGGCGAAGGCCCCTCAAGGCGAAGAGTCTAATCGCGCGCTGTTGCGCAAGGGTGAACTACATTATCATCTCGACCAGCCGGACCAGGCCGAGGCCGCACTGACCGGACTCACGGGGGAAGCCGCCTCGCCGGAGGTACGGGCGGGCGCCCTGTATTATCTGGGAAAGCTATACTATCAGAAAAAGGATTTGCCGAAATCCGCTGCGGCATTCACCACGCTCGCGGAAACGTTTCCAGATAACCCCCTGGCCCCCTTTGCGCGATATCAACTCGCATTTGTCTATGTCGCTCAGAACGCGTTCGAGAAGGCCGCCTCAGAATTCGCGGAGGTCGCATCTTCGAATGCTGACAATTCGCTTCGGGCAGAAAGCCAGTTTCGCGCCGCTGAGACCTATGACCAGCTCGGATGGTATGAACCTGCGATCGCTGCATACCAAAAACTTCAGGCCGATTTCCCCGAGACCCCCTACGCCCGGAAGGCGGCGTATGGGTATGCTTGGACCCTGTACCACGGGGGCAAATGCGCCGAGGCAATTGATGCGGCCAAGGCGTTTATGACCGCTAATCCGGAATCTCCTGAAATCGTGGGGATGAAGTATCTCGAAGCCAATTGTCTCCAGTTTCTCGAGAAGTACGATGACGCCATCGCGGTATACAAAGAGATCCGCGATAAATTTCCCGATTCGGAGTTTGCTCATCGCGCCCATTACAAGATTGCCTGGTCGCTTTTCCTGAAGGGCGATGAAGAGACTGCTCGCGCGGAGATCGAGCAGTTCCTGGATGCTAACCCCCAGTCACAATTTGCCGGAGAGGCCTCATTTCTTTTGGCCGGTCTCTTGACGAAGCAGAAGAATTACGAAGATGCCTTCGACCTGTACCGGTTGATTGCCGAGAAATATAAGGACAGCGAATTTGGCCCAGAAGCCTTGTTTAAACAGGGGGAGGTTCTGGAGGCGCTCGGCCGGGACCAGGAGGCGGCCGGGATATTCGAGCAATTTGCCAAGACCTACCCCGAGCATGTCTTGACCGAGCAGGCTATGTTGCGGATCGCCGATAAGGAATTCCTGCAGGCCTCATTTGGTGAGGCCATCGATAAGTACAAGCAGATCCTTGATACGGCCACCGAGCCCTCGGTTCGGGAAGAGATGCTCTATCGAACGGCGATCACCTACCACAATATGCAGAAGTTTAAGGAGAGCGCCGACACGTTCGCCCAGATTCTCGAAGCATTCCCGGCCGGGCCGCATGTCGCTGAGGCCCACTTGCGTATTGCGGACTACCTTGTCCGTGAAGGCAACGACTCCGTCAAGGCCATCGATTCTTACTCCAAAGCCTATGAAATCGACCCCAAGGGGCCGTATGCCGGCCGGGCATTGAAAGGGTTGGCGCTCGCCCGGTACGAGACCAAAGATTACGCAACGGCCACGGACATCTTCTATCGTGTGGTAACCGAATTTCCCACCGCCGAACTGAATGAACAGACGTATCTTTGGACCGCAAATGAGCTGTTCAACGCGAAAAAATACGATGAAGCAACCACGGTGTTGCAGGCTCTTCTGCAGGCTATGCCCGATTACGCGAGCCCCAACCGTGTCCGCTTCAAGATAGCCGAGTGCCGGGAACTGGCCGGCAAGACCGAAGAAGCCCTGCAACTGTATCAGGGCATCGTTGCGCAGGCGCCGCAGAGCACCGAGGCCGTCGAATCCTATTTTCGCATGGGCAAGTTGCTTGAGGCAATGAATCAAATGGACAAGGCCTTCGAGATGTATCAACAGGCTGCAAACACAAACACAGGCGATACGGCGGCGCAGGCACGGTTCCGCATCGGTGAAATCCAAGAGGCCAAGGGCGAGTTTGATGCGGCGGCACGCAGCTATATGCGAGTGGCCATTCTGTTCCTTCACGAAGAGTTGTCGCCGGAATCGCTCTGGCGGGCCGGCCAATGTTATGAGAAGGCCAACGCACTCGAACAGGCCAAGAAAGCGTATACCGAAACGGTAGAGGAATTCCCGGAATCCGAACAGGCAGCAAAGGCGCGGGAGCGTCTTGCCGCGCTAGGATAATCAGTTTCGTACCATGCTACGCCGAAGGACACTCTTGCTCTTGAGCATCATCATATCGGTGCTCATGCATGCATCGCTCATAGCGCTGGCTCCCCGGGTGCCTGTGTTTCAAATCAATGCTCCGGCCCCGCAGATGGTTCAGCGATTCCGGGTCCGGGTGGCTGAAGATGTTCCTCCACTCGCCCGGGAAGAAGTGCCCGAGCCGACCCAGGAACTGGCGACCCGGCCTGGTTCCATTGAGGAACTGCTGACACGTGAAAGGGAGGAACTGCCCCCCTCCGAATCACGTATTGGCCAAGATGTCAGCGTTCCCAATCTTGCTCAGCGCGTGGCGGCGGAGCCCTTAAACAGGACCCACGATCTGCAGCTCGATGAAGCGATCCTCAAGAAGGTGGACGCCCGCATTATCGAAATCTCCGAAGAAACCGCACGACAAGATATTCAAATCGCCCGCCGCCACGTGCAGCCCAGTCCCATGCGCATCCTGGAGGAGAACGAATTCCCTGTTATGCGCACGCAGGGGGCGGACCTCCCAGAGGAACTGTTGACGTTAGACCCTCTCAACCCGGGCGGCGGGTTCGGAGGAGCTGGCGATCGGATTGGCCCGGGAGCTGCGGGAGCAGCCCCGAATGAGCCTGAAAAGGAGCAAGTACCTGTCCCGGAAGGGCCGCTCGAACCTCCGGAGGAAAAACTCGCGGAACTGCCGGAAGTGACCGATATCGGCCGCCGCGAAGAAATCGCCAAAGCCACTGCCGAAGCTAAAGAGAAATACGAGTTTCTCGATGAGCTCGTCGACATCCAAATCGCGACGTACCGCAGCCAGAAGGATCCTATCGGCTATTTCAGGCTGAGTATTGTCCCTAAAGCAGGCCAGTCAATGGACGTCCTTCCGAAGGACGTGACCTTTGTTGTCGACGCTTCAAGCAGTATCGCCCAGCCCAAGCTCGACAATACGGTTAAAGGCCTGCGCGAGGCGTTGAACCGGCTGCGTCCCGAGGACCGGTTCAATATTGTCGTATTCCGAGATACGGCTGCAGGTCTCGAGCGCGGATTCGTTAATGCTACCCCCGAGGAAAAGCAGGCCGCGGTGCGCTTCGTGCAGGGTTTGCGCTCGTACGGGAAGACGGATGTGTACAGTGCCATCGGCCCTGTGGTCGAGAGGGAACCGCGGAAGGGGGTGCCAGGGGTCGTCTTTATCGTAACCGACGGGCGCCCCTCCGCGGGCATGCTCGACAGCCGTGACATCATCAATGCGGTCACTGACAAGAATGCGCCTCGAAACACCGTTCTCGCTTACGGGGGCGGCAATACGGTGAACCAATATCTGCTGGACCTTCTTGCGTTTCGAAACAAGGGATATTCGTTTGTCAGCGCCACATGGGACGCTATGCTCAGCGATCTGCCGCAGTTCTTCAACACCGTCAATGATCCCGTTCTGGTGGATTGCCAGGCCGACTACGGCCGGATAGTGGAAGAGAGCGTCTTTCCCAAGGAGCTTCCGGATTTCTTCAAAGGCCAGGGCGTCACCGTGTACGGCCGGTACGACCCCGCGAAGAACAAGGATTTCGCGATGCGCCTGACCGGCTTGGCCGGTGACCGTAACAAGGAGGTCATCTTCAAGGCCGACCTCGAAGAAGCACAAACCGGCGACGCGAGTATTGCCAAGGATTGGGCGCTGCGGAAAGTCTATTACCTCATTGGCGAAATGACCCGGCTGGGACCTCAGCCCGAACTGGTGGCCGAACTTGATCGGTTGCACAAGGATTACGGGCTGAAGACCAGCTACTCAAACTAGCATTGCGCCGCCCCGACGCTGCGCAAGGGAAACCGGCAACAAGCACGGCGCGCAGGAACGCTTCCCGAAAATGGCATGCAATCGCGGAGGGACAGCGATTTTGACGGCATCAAAATGGTTGGAGCACCTGGCAAACTGTCCGAATGGCCTGTTGCCGGTCTACGGTAATGACGCCGCCGTTCTTCAAGGCTCCCTCCGGCTGTGGCGTGAGACGCTCCGCCGGTTTCTTGAACGCTTCGGTGACCGGGAGATCCGGCTGTTCCGGAGTCCGGGGCGCATAAACCTGCGGGGAATGCATGTCGACACCCACGGCGGATTCCTTAACCTCATGACCCATCAGCGCGAAATTGTGGTTGTGGCGTCCACCTCAAACGAGCCCTTCACGACAGCCATAAACATAGACCCCGTCTTCCCCGAGGCCTCGTTTTGTATCCGGGAACTCTCGGAACGATGCGGTCTTGGCGCCCCGTGGAGGCAGGTGATTGCTTCTCCGTGGGTGCGAAACCGCGTCCAGAAGACCGCAGGCTCCTGGCAGAACTACGTCGAAGGGTGCGCACTGAACGTCCAGCACACGCTGGGATCTTACAGACTTCCCGAACTGTGTCTGGCTGTAGGGGGTAATCTGCCGCAAGGGGCCGCGTTGAGTTCATCGGCCGCCCTGTGCGCCAGTATGGTACTGGCATTCTCCCGGTGGGCTGGAAAAGTACTATCGCCTGAGGAACTGATTCTGGCCGCGCGTGACGGGGAATGGTATGCGGGCTCCCGTTGCGGCGTCAGCGATCAAGCGGCCATTGTTCTCGGAACGCCGAGCCGCTGTGTCAACATCGCGCTTCGACCCGAGCGCCTTGATATTTCCTCGAAACGCCTGTACGAATTGCCTCAAGATGTGGCTGTGCTTGTGGCCGATTCTCAAACCCAGCGCAGTCTGAGCGGCAAACAGCTCATCGACTACACCCGAAACCGCTTCGTCTACAGCATGGCCCTGCACGTCTGCAGACACGAACTCGCCGTTTTGGGCATGAGAAGCGAAAGCGTCAAGACAATAGACCGGCTTCCCGCCCTGAGCCCCGGCGCATTGGAGGCCTACGGCGGTCTCGAATTGCTGTATCGCGTGCTCCTCCAGATTCCGGAGACAATCGAGCTCGCCGCCTTACGCAGCCGTTACGACATCCCGGATGTCGACGCTCTATATGCCCAGTACTTTGGAAACGTGCCCGAAAGCGAACGGCCTGGCCTGTTTCACATGCGGGGGCCACTGCTTTTCGGCATAGCGGAATCGGAACGCGCCCGTGTTTTTCCGGATGCCGTTGGGTCCGGAGATTGGCCAAGAACCGGTGATCTGATGCGGATCGGGCATGATGGCGACCGCCGTCTGCGGGCTGATGGCCGCCCCTATGTCTTTGACACGAGCGATGGTGCCATCGCACGTCTGGCCCGCGATAGGATCCCCATCGAGAACTGCCCGGGAGTCTACGGCGCAAGTACGCCCGCCCTCGACAAGCTGGTTGACGCCGCCATCGATGCGGGGGCGTATGGCGCTTGCCTGACTGGCGCCGGCCTTGCAGGGTCAGCCCTCGCATTATGCCCTAGAACCGAAGCCGAAGAGGTTGCGGAGAAGCTCCGGCGCACGATTGCCTCTCCCGAATACGCCGCGCTTGCGGGCGTAGCCGCCGCCATTCCCGCCGCTCGAGTAGGTGAAAGCGTTGTCGTGAATCATCCCGTAGCGGGCGCAGGCGAGGTGCGGCTCTAGAGACGCGCGAGGTGGCCCTTCACCGTCTCCACAACTTCGTCCTGCTGCTCGCGGGTCAATTCCGGATACACCGGCAGTGCGAGAACCTGTTCGCACGCCATGCATGAGTTGGGAAAAGCCGCCGCATCATAGCCCAAGTCCAGAAAACACGTCTGGCGGTGCAACGGGCAGGGATAATAAACCGCGCATCCTATCCCATGTTCCGCAAGGAACTTGCGTGCATCGTCACGTTTCGGAAGGCGAATAACGTACTGATTGTATACATGGCGGCAGTCGGGAGATGCGTACGGCGTGACCACTTCAGGCACTTCCGCGAACTTCTGCTCGTAATACGCGGCATTTGCCCGGCGTTCCTCGCACCATTGGTTGAGGTGGGACAGTTTAACGAGCAGAACCCCCGCCTGCAGTGCATCCAGACGGCTGTTCGTCCCCACGATTTGATGAAAATAGGTTTCGGACGCGCCATGATTGCGCAGCAATCGCACTCGCGCCTCCAGGCCCGCATCCCGGGTTACCACCATGCCGCCGTCCCCGGCGCCCCCGAGATTCTTGCTCGGGAAGAAGCTTAGAGCCCCTGCGTCCCCCATGGTACACGCCGGGCGGTCCTTGTATCGCGCCCCAATCGACTGAGCCGCATCCTCAATCACACGCAGATTGTATTTTCTGGCCAGGTCGAGAATGTGATCCATGTCGGCACACTGTCCAAAGAGATGAACAGGGAGAATGGCCCGCGTGCGTGCGGTTATCTGGTCCTCGATTCGACTCGCATCAATATTGAAGGTTCTGGGATCTATGTCCACGAACACAGGGCGGGCCCCCGCATTGAAAATGGCTCCCGCGGTAGCAAAAAACGTAAACGGTGTTGTGATAACCTCTGTGCCCGGGCCGGCGCCGGCCGCCTTCAACAGCAGCAGCAGCGCATCCGTGCCCGATGCCACGCCCACGGCGTACGGCGCACCGGTGTATTGCGCCACGGCCCGCTCGAGAGCCTCCACTTTTGGGCCTCCGATAAACTGCTGTGATTCAAAAACCTCGGCCACTAGGACATCAATTTCACCTTTTATGCGCCGGTACTGCGCCCGCAGGTCTAGAAGTGGAACTGCCATGATTACCCCCTTCAACCAGGAATACGAACGAGCGTAACAAAGAGACAAGCAACGTTCAACACGGCGGCGATGAATTCCCAGGGAAACTTACTCTTAAGGAGCATGTGTCGCAGCTATTGCAGGACGGGGTAGATAAGCCCAAGTGCCCCAGACTTCATGCTATCGTGACGCGCCGAGAGCCACACGCGGTTCGCATTTGTTTCAGCATACTCTAGGGTAGTAGAATAGAGACAGGTGGCATGTATGCAACGTGATCGCAATTTTCTGTTTGGGATCTTCGCGGTTCAACTCGGCAAGGTGACCCAGGCTCAGCTGATGGACGTCGCCGGGGCATGGGCCACCGACCCTTCCCGCAGCGTCGCCGACCGTCTTGTTCAGGGCGGCGCGCTTTCTGAACAGCTCCGTGAGCTCATAGACCGGCTCGTTGACGAAGCTATCCGCGCGCACGAAGGGGATACAGCCGCCACGCTGCAGACTTTCGGCGGAACAGAGCAAGTGAATGAGTCGTTTGGAGGCGCGCTTCTCCTGACCGATACCGATGGCGTCACGAAACCCGCCCCACCGTTGTTTCCAGAGCCTTCTCCGCAGACAGCCTCGCTTGCGGCAGTCTTTGAGGCGCCTGGCCGTTACACACATGTCAGCGAATACGGACGAGGCGGCATGGGGCGCGTCTTGCTCGTTCATGACGAGTCCCTGGGCCGGGATATCGCTCTCAAGGAACTCCTGCCGGCCGGAATCGGCGACGCAGACGCGACGGCGGCAAGCCCTATGCGCTTATCCATGCAGTACCTGGCCCGTTTCATCCAGGAAGCCCGGCTCACGGGTCAGCTCCAGCACCCGTCTATCGTGCCTGTTTACGAGTTGGGACGCAGGGCGGACGGAACGTTGTACTACACAATGAAGCTGGTTCGGGGAAGTCCTCTTTCCAGGGTTATTCGGGAAGCACAATCTCTGGGGCAGCGTCTCGGCATGATAAGCCAGTTTGCCGACCTCTGTCAGGCGATCGCTTATGCGCACAGCCGGGGCGTTATACACCGGGACATCAAGCCGGCAAACGTCCTGGTCGGCGAGTTCGGCGAGACCGTTGTGATCGATTGGGGCGTGGCCAAAGTGAAAGACCGCGAAGATGTTCATGCAGACGGTCTGGCCGAAACCATTCGCATGCTGAACCTGGGAGAGGATGTCGATCTCGCCAAGACGGGCTACGGCCACATAGTCGGTACGCCCGTCTACATGCCTCCCGAGCAGGCAGCGGGCGATCTCGAACAGGTCAATGAGCGCTCCGACGTCTACGGCTTGGGGGCCGTGCTCTATTCCATTCTTACGGGGCGGGCGCCATACGAGGGGGGCTCCACCGCTGACATCCTTCGGAAGGTGCGCCAGGAAGAGCCCGTGCCGGTCCCGGACCTTGCCCCCGAGACACCGGCGGAATTGGCCGCAATCTGCAAGCGCGCCATGGCCCGGGACCCAGCCAAACGGTACCAGTCCGCAAAAGAACTTGCTGATGAAGTCGAGCGGTTTCTTTCCGGAGCCCTGGTTCAGGCATATACATACTCCTTCGCGGACCACTTGCGGCGTTTCATCGGGCGCCATAAAGCCGCGGTTGCCACAGCCGGAATTGCCTGCATCATCTTGCTGACAATCGCCGGAGTCTATCACTTCCGGCTTACGGTGGCCCATCGCCGCGAGCGTGAACAGAGAATGGCCGCCGAAGCCGCCAACGAACGCCTTCTTTGGGAGAATTATGCCGTCAGTCTCACGGCCGCACAGAAGCACATGACGGACCGGCAGTACGAGACCGCGTCGCAGCTTCTCGACAAATGCCCCGCCCAACACCGAAACTGGGAGTGGGGGTTGCTCAAGCGCGCCTGCCAGCCCGAATTGTGGCATCTTGGCGACGAAGATGTCCCGGAAGACACCTACGGAATGAATGGGCGCGTGGTTTTCAGCCCCGACGGACGCTACGTGCTGAATAAGCGGTTCTTCAGTGGACTCTATCACATCTATGACCTTCTCGAGGCGAAAAACGTTTACGTGGCGCGTGAATCCGAACTCCCAAGCGCGCGCCTTGGATGGATCGAAACCTGCCGCTTCCTTCCTGACGGAACTGCTTTCACAACGACGCTCGACTCCCATCGGGTGAAACTTCGCCGTATCGCCGACGATGCGTCCCTGGCGGTATTTGACGCCGGAAGCAGCGAGATTCGGTACCTGTCCTTCACCCCCGACGGCTCGCGTGCCGCAGGGCTTGTTGTCGACCAGAGCCCTTGGCATGGGATTGTTCTTTGGGACACCGCCTCGGGAAAGGAACTCAGGCGTTTTGACTTGGCCCCCATCCAGGACCCCTCGTATTACGCCCGGGAAGATGGCGGCCGTTGGGACCGGTTCCTCTCCAGACAAGCCGGCCAGCTTCTGGGCTTCTTCAGAGACGGACGCCGCGTCGTCATTCTCGACAACCAGCTCGGCGTGCTCGATGTGGAATCTGGGGAAAGAACCAATGTTGGCGCATGCACTGCGGTCGCCGCATTTGCACCCGAGAGCGGCATCGCCGTCATGCGGAACCCTTCCGGGAATCTCGAAGTCTGGCAGATGGAGTCCATTACCCGCCTGAACACCATTCAGGAGGATTTTGGACAAATTGGGGACCTGGCATTGAGCCCCGACGGTACGTTATTGGCGGCGGCGGGCCCCTCGCTGCAACTTTGGGACGTCGCCGCGGGCCGCAAACGCTACGAGACGCCCCATTCCGTCCGGTCCCTGATGTTCAGTCCGAATAGCAAGGCGTTCCTCGCTATCTCGGACGGCCGATACGGCTGTTTTGACATCTGGGATGCAACACGCATCCGCGACATGGAGACCATCCCCTTTACTCTGGAAACCGGCGAATCCTCGTCGATTGAAATGAAAGAAGTCCTCGGCGCCCAGCCCGTGTATGCCTACAATGCACGCGGCACGCGCATGGCTTCAGTAGCCGGCGGAGAAAACCTGGTTCTTTGGCAGGTGCCGTCATTCAGGCGCGAAGCGTCTTGGCGAATCGGCGGACGAAAGATCCTTTGCGTCGCGTTCAGTCCTGACGACGAGCGCGTGGCCACCGCGACACCTGATGAAGTTGCCGTCTGGGATATTGATACGAAAGAGAAGTTGTTAGCCATTCCCTCGGAACACGAATACTACATGAAATGCTGCGCATTCTCAGCGTCAGGAGCGCGTTTGGCTATCGGGAGAGCGTCCACGAAAGGAGTCAGCGACGCTGGCGTCAATTGCGCATGGGTCGTGGATGCGGCCTCCGGCGAACGCATCTACACGGTCTCAGGACATCCCGGCGCCTGTAACATGGTCCAATTCAGCCCGGATGATCGGTGGCTTCTCACCGGGACCTACGGGTCGCCTTCTGTTCCCGGCGATATCTCATTGCGCATCTGGGACGCTGCTACGGGGACCGAGCTTGTGGGGACCATCGACCGGCTGAACTGGCCGTGGCATGCTTCCTTCTCGCCCGATAATACCAAGATGCTCGTGGTGGGACTGAGTATCGAGCCGGTCCTCTGGGATTTCGAAGCCCAGCGCGAAGTGTATCGCGTCAAGAGTGGGAGCGCCCGGCAAGTCATCTTCCACCCTGACGGCGAACGGTTTGCCGTCGTCCGGACGCCCGGAGTGGCAATTCATGCCGTCAAGGATGGCCGTGAACTGTGCTCATACCCGTTCGGCAAGCTCCCGGGAACCTTCACCCTGGACGGGCAGTCATTCATCTGCAGATATGATGCCGAGAATATGCTCATCCTCCATGCTTCCGATTGGACGGTGGCAGACAGAGAAACGGAGTTCCGCAAGGGCCTCGCGGAAGTTCAGGAACTCCTCCAGTTGCGGCCGGCATCGCGAAGCACTCCCTGAGCCCTCCGCAGCCCCGCCTCCGGGCCCGGGAAGCGCGAGCAATGCTCACGTTCGCGCCACTCAAGAGACGCCCAGGACATGAAGCATCCTGGCAGGTCTGGCGCCAGGTGTTTCGCGCCGTTTGGGAGATTCCAATTCGTGTCCTCGCATGTAGCCCTCTCATCAAGAATGGCTGAAAATGTACCCCCTGATCTAGTATGCTTCCGCGCGGACAATGCGATATCCAAAGACCAGGATGACAGCAAGCAAAGAGACGTGCATGAAGGCGATCAATGCGAGCTGCAACGCCGGGTTTCGGCTCTGATAGGCAGGCCAATGTGACCTGGTTCTCCGGAAACCGCAAACCCAGAGGCAATCGGAAGCCTACGAAGAGGGGTAATAGCCGTGGCGCGTCGACAACGGACTGGCCGTGCACGTGAGGAATCCGGGGTGTCTCCCACGGCGCAGGGACCGTTTGCGGGGGCAATCCTGATTGGGACGGGCTTGTTCCTGCTGACGCTGGCCGTGTATTGGCCAGCGCTGAGGCATGATTTTATTGAGCAATTTGATGACAACCTGTACGTGACCCGGAACGCGTACGTCCAGCAGGGCATCACACCCGACGGCCTGCGGTGGGCGCTCACGGCTTCAGTGGCGTGGAACTGGCATCCCCTGACCGTACTCTCCCACATGCTCGACGTCGAGCTGTACGGCCTGAATCCCTGGGGCCACCATTTCACCAATATCCTCCTCCATGCTGCCGCGGCGGTGCTGTTGTTTGTGCTGCTGTTCCGGCTTACGGAATCCATGTGGGCCAGCGCGTTCGTCGCAGCCCTTTTCGCGCTGCATCCGATGCACGTCGAGTCGGTGGCCTGGATCGCCGAGCGCAAAGACGTACTGAGCGCCTGTTTGTGGTTCCTGACGACGCTGGCCTATGTTCACTACACCCGCGCTCCCAGTCTGCCGCGGAAAGGGGCGGTGATCGCGCTCTGCGCGCTTGGCCTGACGGCAAAACCCATGCTTGTTACAGTGCCGTTCACCCTGCTTCTGCTGGATTACTGGCCCTTGGGGCGGTTTCACCAGACTCAGCCCGGCGAATCGCCGTCCGACAAGTTCCTCGCACTGATCACGGAGAAGCTGCCCCTTTTCGCCTTGTCGCTGGCAGCGGCCGTTGTGACGCTCCTGGTGCAGCACGCCCAGGGCGCGACGGAAAGAGCAAACCTCTTGCCGGTGGAAGCCCGAATCGCGAACGCCCTGGTTTCGTATGTGGCCTATATTGTCAAGCTCGTGTGGCTCACCGACTACGCCCTCATTTATCCGCACCCGGAGACATCGCTGCCGCTGTGGCAGTTCCTCGGCTCAACGCTGATCATTGCCACGGTCACGGCGATTGTCTTGTGGCAAGCCTCGCGGCGGCCGCATTTCATCGTGGGTTGGCTCTGGTACCTTGGCACCCTCGTCCCGGTGATTGGCATTATCCAAGTGGGCATGCAGGCCATGGCGGACCGGTATAGCTACATCCCATCGATCGGGCTTTTCATCATGCTTGTGTGGGGGGTGGCTCCTCTGGCCAAGACACACCTCGGCAAACCGGCGCTCACGGCCTGCGGCATTGTCCTGTTGGCTGCCCTTGCCATTGGCACGCGGTTTCAACTCGAACACTGGCGGGACAGCGAAACAATCTTACGGCACACCATCAGAGTCACGAAGGACAACTTCTTTGCCAACTACCTGCTCGGTACATGCTTGTCTGAACAGGGCCGGTTCGGCGAGGCCGAGAACTGCTTCGCTGAGGCTCATCGAGTGTTTCCAGACTCCCCGCTGATCCTTCAAGACCTCGGGAAAGCCCGGCTGGCCCAAGGCAAGTTTGCCGCGGCGTACGAGTGCTATGAGGAAATCGACGGTTTGGTCCCCGGCCGCCCCGATGTGCGGTACACGATGGGCACCATCCTTGAGAAGATGGGCAAAACCGAAGAGGCGGCAAAGATATTCGAGGAAGTCATCGACGAGTACCGGGCGGCCCTGAAGGCAAGGCCGGACGATGCCTGGTCGATGTTCAACTTGGCGACTGCCCTCGAGCACGTGGGAAGGCGCGATGAAGCTCTGCCGTTGTACAGGGAGGCGCTCCAACTCCAACCGGACCTCCTTCCGGCACGCGAAGCGGAGGCGCTTCTGAACACCAAGACGGGCCAGCAATAAAACCTCCGGAGGTCCAGATGTATCGTGACAAAAAGGTGGTGGTGGTCATGCCCGCATACAACGCAGCCCGCACCTTGCGCGAAACGTACAATGAGGTGGTCGAACAGGGGGTGGTGGACCTGGTGATCGTGGTCGATGACGCCAGCCAGGACGAAACTACCGCCATCGCCAGGACGTTGGCGAACGCAAAGGTCTTCACCCACGATGCCAACCGCGGTTACGGGGCGAATCAGAAGACCTGCTACAAGCTTGCACTGCAAGAAGGCGCTGACGTGATCATCATGGTTCATCCGGACTACCAGTACACGCCCAAGCTGATTCCCGCAATGGTCGCACTGATTGCCAACGGACTCTATCGGTGCGTGCTCGGTTCCAGGATACTTGGGGGCTACGCGGTCAGGGGAGGCATGCCGCTCTGGAAGTATGTATCCAACCGGATTCTTACCCTTATTGAGAACATTCTTCTTGGCGCAAAACTCTCCGAATACCATACCGGCTACAGGGCGTTTTCGAGAGATATCCTCGAACGGCTCCCTATCGAAAACAATTCCGATGATTTTGTTTTTGACAACCAGGTGCTGGCGCAAATACTGAGTTTGGGGGTCCAGATCGCCGAAATCACCTGTCCGACGAAGTATTTCCCGGACGCATCATCAATTGACTTCCGCCGAAGCCTCAAATATGGGTGTGGATGCCTCCTGACGGCCCTGACCTTTCGCCTGGCCAAGATGAACCTTATCACCTCAAAACTCGTGCCCAGACTATGATGAGCGCTTCTGCGCGGCGCCGCGACGCCGCGTCAAATGGCTCGCTTCCACAGTACGCGACAAGTACGGAAAGTGCGGCACGCCCTTTTGATTCCCTGCGCGGATTTGTCGTACGATCGCTTCCCGGAACTTTCCCTAAGACCGGTTAACACAGGCCCCGATAGTTCAGTGGATAGAACGAAGCCCTCCTAAGGCTTAAACGCAGGTTCGATTCCTGCTCGGGGCGCCATTGCGTTACGGATATCCCAGCGGGATAATGGCATTGTTACCGCATGGTCACGCGTGAGAGGTCGACGTGGGGTTCTTTTCTGCCGGACGTGTGCCGGAGGGTGCGGAGCCATGGAACCAAATCCGAAATGCCTGCGGGAATGCGAGAGGATCCTTCCGTCCAAAGTCATTGAGCGAATAGACGCCGCCGTGAAGGCTGTGGTCGACGCGAAACAGCGGGGCGGCAAAGTGATTGTGGTGACGGGAAGCGGTCCGAATGTCCATGAGGGGGTCACCACGCTTGTTGCCGAGTTGATGCGCGTGGGAATCGTTGACGGCGTCTCAACGAGTTCCGCGGTCATAGCTCATGAACTCGGCGGTGTGCTGGACCGCGTGAAGCGGGTTGACGGGGCAAGTCTGGGCATCGAACCGAGCCTGCTTCCTCGTGGAGGCCATTTCGAGCAAACCGTCTTGTCTCGGGAGGCTCTGGACGCGATCCGGAATCTGGTTCCGTTCGACGACAACTTGTGGGAGCGGCTTGACGCTGCCCCCGGCACAACCATCATAAAGGCTGCCGGCAATCTTGGGTATCCCATGGGCCTTTACATCGAGCGAATCGCGCGCGATGTTCAGGCCTTAGCGCAGTCGCATCGGAGGTCTTTCGAGGAAACCGCCGGTTTGGGCGCGGATCCTCGTACCATGCTCGGCGCCGGCGCGGCGCGGGGTCTTCCCGTTGTTGTCACCATCCCGCAATTGGTCGGAGGGGGCGCAGTGGGACTGGCCATAGGGGATACCATCACCATTACCGAGCGGGCAAAGCGTCTTGCGGCGATGCTCGAATCCGCCGATGTCATCATCGAGTCCGCCGTCGCGCTGACCCAGGAGGTTCACGACGGCCCGTTCGAGACGTATACGGGCCATGGTCTCTGGGCAAGTTGGGGGGGCCACAGTACGTACTCTCTCGAAGGCAAAACGCTTGTCCGGATTGACCTGGACCCGGCCCTCGAAACGGTGTGGCAGTCGGAACGCGGGAATTCGGCGGTGCAGGAGGCTATTGACAAGGGTTTGCCGAAGACGAAGCTGTTCAAGACGCCGTTTCGGATGGAAATGTCGGGTTTCGCGCGCTTGGAGGGGAGTTTGCCCATTACGGCCGACATCGGCGCCGTCTGGCCTGTCATGGCTTCGCGAATCGCGCAACAACTCGGAATCGAACTCGAGTTTATGTCCTACCCACAGCATACGGAAGCAGGAAAGGAGATGCGTGACTGGATAGTCGAGCATGTTGCGGCATTCAACCGGGGGAAAATGATGGCCGCGGTTTGTGCCTCGGTATCGTGAGAACAAAGCGCCCCAGCGTTTATTCATGGTGTTCTCGCGCCGGGCCGGATGCGCTGCCGTTGGTACGATAAGGAGCCGATTCGACTGGGAGAAGACGAGGGCCGCGCCTTCCCGAGCATCCACGTCTCGAAGCCGCGGCGCCAATGAAAGGAGCTCGCAATGCGGAACCGACTTTCCTTTTTCATCTTGGCCGTTCTCATGACATTCCCGGGGGTTGTCGCCGAGGGGGAGGGCTACAAGGCTTCCATTACCCAGGGGGATGTGGAGATCCCCGTCATAGTGGTCTCAGGCAGTCCGTTCGAAATGGGGAAGAGTCTCGGGGAACTGACCGCGGACGCTTCCAAAGCCCTCTTGCAACAATTCGTCGCCGTGTGTCAGACGGGCGAGCCAGAAAAGTACTCGGACGCCCAGTTGGACGCCGCCTGGGAGGCGGTCGCACCCCACACCGACCCGCGCTTCAAAGAGGAAATGAAGGGGCTGGCGGAGGGAGCTGGAATCCCCCTTGAGCTGATCCAGCGCGCCCACATGCTTCCGGTAGTCTCCGAATACTCGTGCAGCAGCATCGCCGCCTGGGGCCCAGCCACCAAAGATGGACACCTGTATCAAACGCGCAATCTGGATTGGGATATGCAGGTCGGCGCTCACAAGTTCCCGTGCATCGTCATTTACCGGCCCTCCGCCGGGATCGCCCATGTCAATGTCAGCTTTGCCGGGTATATCGGTTCGAATACGGGCCTGAGCACGGCAGGCATTGCCCTTGCTGAGATGGGAGACTCGCCTTCCAGCGAGTATCCCTATGACGTGAACGGAGAACATTTCACGACGCTGTTCCGCAGAGTCATGTATGACGCCAAGAACCTCGATGAGGCCGTGGCCATGTTCAAGTCCGCGAAGCGTATCAAGCGCTACCATTATGTTGTTGGCGATGGTAAGAACATGTGTGCGGTCAAAATGCTTGCCCACGCGCCCAATCTGAGGATCTGGAAAGACAACGATCCGACAGACGAACTTGCCCCGAACATCATGGAACATGTGGTCTACCAGGACGAAGGCCGCGGCGCTTTTCCCATGATCAAGGAAAGGTACGACGAGATTACGGCGGAAGATATGATCAAAATGGCATGCAGCATCCCCATCAAGGGAGGGAATGTGCTTGATGTCGTGTATGACGCAACCTCCCTCGAGTTGTGGGTCTCGTATGCCAAAGACGAGACCGAGGCCTACCTGCGGCCGTTCGTCCATCTCGATATCAAGCAATACCTGAAATAGGAGGTCTCGGACATCGGCCTCTGAATCGAGCGTGTCCCTGCGTTGGAATGCGCCGCTTGACTCGTGGAAGGCGTTGAATTACTGTGCTAAGGGATTAGGGCAGTTTTCCCCGGCCGCCAGCTCAGCAAGGAGGGGATAGACAAAAGGGACGTTGGGAATAGGCAAGGAGCACTCGCCGCCTGGTGCCGGGGACACCCGGTTGCTGCCCTCAGCCGGAGCATTCGACATATTCTCATGAATAACGACCAAACAGAACCGTTTGCCGAAGATATCCCAGCAACCGAAGACACCCACCGCATCGAATGTGGATGTGGGCACATTCTGGAGGTCCACGATGATGACTTGGGACGAACGCTCCGGTGTCCCGCCTGCGACGGTCTCGTCTATCTCGCGCATGAACTCGTGTCACCGGTTTCCCCTCCCAAGGTTACACGCCACTACAGCGACGACGAGGTGCCTGCCGACCTGAAACCCGGTGACCGTTTCATGGCGACCTATGAGGTGCGGGAACTCATTGGCCGGGGCGGCATGGCCTATGTGCACCGCGTTCATCACAAAGGGTGGGGGATTGATCTCGCTCTAAAAACACCCAAGCCAGACTTGGTGCTCAGAAACGATTGGCAACGCGATTTCGAGCGCGAATGCGAGACATGGGTGGGGCTTACACCCCATCCAAACGTGGTTCGGTGTCACTATGTCCGCCGTCTGGGAGGGATCCCGCGGCTGTTTCTCGAGTTTGTGCCGGGCGGGTCCCTGGTCCATTGGGCCCGTAAGAACCTGCTGTATCGCGGGGATTCGGGCGAAGTGTTGAAGCGAGTTCTGGATGTCGCCATGCAGGTCGCATGGGGCTTGAACCATGCCCATGAACAGGGATTGATTCATCAGGATGTGAAGCCTGGAAATATCCTGATGACCCTGAACGGCCAGGCAAAAGTGACGGACTTCGGTCTCATGCGTGCCTTTGGCGGAAGCAACGCCGGCCCTAGTTTCTATCCCACCTCAGGCACCCCCCCGTATAGTGCGCCGGAACAGGGTCCGCATACCCCGCCGAGCCATCTTGCCGATATTTGGGGATGGGGTGCGAGCCTGTTCGAGATGTTCGTGGGCACCCCGAGATGGTCGAACTCCCAAGAGCTCCTGCAGCTCTTTGAAGAATACCTCGCCAATCGTCTCGAACGGCCGCGGATCGCGCATATTCCAGAACCTCTTGCCGACCTTCTCAAGAATTGTTTTCGCGAGAGACCGCAAGACCGTCCCGGAAGCATGCAAAGCGTGATCGAGGCCCTTCGGGAAGTCTACCAGTGGACCGTCGGCGTTCCCTACGAGCGCGAGCATCCTCATCCCGTGTTGGCATCCGCGGGAGTGCTGAATAACCGCGCGATTTCACTTTTCGAGCTTGGGAAGCAACAAGAAGCAGAGACCCTTTGGCAACAGGCCCTCGCGTTGACCCCTGACCATCTGGAATCGCGGTTTAACAACCTCTTGTATGAATGGCGTACGGGTCGCTGCACGGATATTGCCGTCATACGTTCACTGATGGAGCTGCTCGAAGAGAAAAAGAGAAGTCCCAAGGTCCGTTATCTTCTTGCCCGGATCATGCTGGAATGGGGGGATTGCCGCGTAGCCGCGGATATTCTGCACCGCATCGAGGTTTCTCCGCAGAACATGCGCGAGATCGACGTGGCCCTTGGAGCGACCAAAGAGGCCCTCGAAGATACCCGGGGCCTGGTCGCGGAATTCGGGCAAGATGCGCGCACCGTGAAGGCCATCTGCCTTCTGGAAGACGGCCGCTTGGGTCTTGTAGGAAAACAAGACGGGTCGGTGGAATGTTGGAACCCCTTTGCCGGGGAATGTCTAAAAACCTTTGAAGCTCACCCGGGCGGGGTCTTTGCCCTCGCTTGCTCGTATGACAACCGCACACTGGTTTCCGGCGGCGCGGACGGCATGGTCAAGCTCTGGGAATTGCCTGACTGCGCGTTGATAGCATCTTTCTCAGGCCACGGAGGGCCGGTACGCGGAGTCGCTGTCGACAGGGAAGTCACCATGGTGGTCTCGGGGAGCCAAGACCACACGGTGCGCGTCTGGCGAGTGGAAACGGGTGAGTGCATGAACGTTCTCGAGGGGCATACCGCGGGAGTGAATGCCGTCGCGCTGGATGCCGCGGGAGTCTATGCACTGTCGGGAGGCCGCGACGCGACCGCCAAAGTCTGGAATCTCCGCGAAGCGAACTGCCTGCGTACCCTGAAGGGCCACACGCACCGGATTCACGCCGTATGCCTCAGCGAAGATGCCCGCCTCGCCGTGACCGCAAGCCGGGACCGCCACGTCGTGTTGTGGAACACCGACTCCGGCGAACCGTTGCGCACCCTTCACGGGCACGTCACGGAAGCCTATTCCGCGGCCTTTACCCGCGACAAGGCCCACGTGTTTACAGGAAGCCGCCAAGGCACGTTGAGACTCTGGAATGCCGATACGGGCCAGTGCCTTCACACATTCAACGGCGGCGCGCCTGCCCATTTGGAACGCACGGGGACGTATGCTCTTTCCTCAAGCAGGAACGGTCCCCTTAAATTCTGGCGGGTCTCCTGTGCGCGCCGTTTCTTGCCCGCTACGTTCGCGCCCAGCCTCGAGGAGTAAGCAATTCGGGGCCGTCCCGCATCAGAGAGCTCTAGATTTCTTCGCCGCTCCCGAGGGCTTCGAGCGTACTGCGCGCTTCGATGGTTTGCGCGTGGTATTTCCCCAGGCATTCCTCGTAGATGGACAATGACTTCATGACGTTTCCCACAGCGCGCGCTGTGTCTCCCATGTCGCGATACACCAGCCCCATGCCGAGAAGGTCGCGCGCAACGTCCGGGTGGCGGCTCCCATGCTCGCGCATATCCGCCGTCATGGCTGCCTTGAACCCCTCCAGAGCCTTCTCGTGGTCGCCCAGAGCGCGATTGACGGCGCCCGTGCGATACTGGAGCGTACCTATGCGGACCTTCTTTGTGGCCAGCTTCTGTTCGAGTTCAAGAGCGCGGACAAAGCATGCTTGTGCCCCTGTAAGGTTGCCCGACAGCTCCAAAGCGTCTCCACAGTCCATCAGGCTCGAAACCAGTTCCGGATTCTCGGCTCCTCCTGCTTCCTCCTGCATCCGGCAGATTTGCTCATAGCATTTCGCCGCTCCGAAGGGATCTCCCTGGGCGCTCAGGACCCGAGCAAGTTGAGCAAGGATCCGTACCTGCATCTGGTTGTTCGCCGAGGCCGCACGGCAAATCATGAGCGCTTCTTCAAGAGATTTTCGCGCCTCCGGGTACCGTCTCTCGATACGATAGGCGTTGCCCAATTCATAGAGGCTTTCGGCCAGAGGTTCGCCGGCGGGATGGTTCAGTTTTCGTTGCAGCGCGACACAGGTCTGGAGGTGTTCGAGCGCGGCGCCTGCTTCTCCAGCGCGGAGAAGCGAGCGCCCGAGGTTCCGTGAATACAGTGCAATGGCTTTCTCATTCGGCGGGCTGCTCAACAACGCGCAACGAAGGGCTTCCTCGAAACATCGCCGGGCGCCCTTCCCATCCCCGCGTTTGCCGAGGATACGGCCAAGACTGTAGAGACATTCGTGCACGTACGGATGGGTTTGACCCAGGGCGTCCGCATAGACGCGCAGGGCGCGCCGGTAGGTTCGTTCCATCTCGCGCTCGTCTTTGCTGTCCTCGGCAACAGTCACCAGGTTGCGCATGGCCATGGCCAACATGTGATCGGCTGGGCCGTAAGCGTCTTTGATGATGCGGATCGCCCGGCGGAACGCCTCGCGGGCCTCGTCAAGCCGGCCGGTTTCACGGTACACGACCCCGAGATTGTTGATGCGCACAGCTACCTTGGGGTGGTCAGCGCCTTCTACCATCTCGCCGCACGCAATAGCATGCAGGTAGTACTTGATGGCCTCTTCGCCTTGGCCGCACGCGCGAAGGTACAGACCAACCTGGTTCAAAAGCCGCCCCGCGTTGTCCAGAGAACAGCCTAGGTGCTCCGCCCATGTCGCCACCGCCGACGCATGCCCCAGCAGGCGGGTGCACAGAACGTCGAATTGTTTGTGTTCTTCCTTGAAAGGAAAGACGCTTGCCATAAAGCTCAGCGCAGCATCGCACCAAGGCTGCTTCTTGTCTGCGGGCAGCACAGACACAAACCGTTCCTGCAACAATGCCGGAACCGCAAAAGCGGAGCGTCCCGCCTGAGCAAGACCCGCAGAGGACATGACGTCTACGAGTGCCTGGAAAATCTTCTTGTCGGTGAGCCCGAGGTTCAACGGCTGCGGCAAATGCATGACGCCGTCGAGCAGCATGCTCGCATAAATGGGCTGGGGGCCCATAAAACCCGACAGAGCGAACAGACTGGCTGCCAGATTCTCGGTTTCCCAGAAAGCGGCAAGGATACCCTTCAGCAAATGGTCAAGACAGAACCCTATGTTGGCCCCCCCCACGGAAGCAGGTTCTTCGCTCAACTGCACCAATGCCCTCCGCAGCGCTTCCTTCCGCAATGGGGCAATCCGGCTGCAACCCGCGTACAGGTGGAGCAGAAGCGGGACGCCCCCCAGATGAAACGCGCATTCCTCGTCAACAGCGTTCGAAATCTTGCCCAGGCGGGCAGCAAGAAACGCGTGGGACTCGTCGGTACGCAGATCCGGGATCGGCACAGCGTTCTCAGGAGCCGGCCAGTTGTCCTGGTAGGAAGTCATGAGCACGCAGGCGTCGGCGTCCTCCGGGATAAGGGCATCGACGGCTTGCGGATGGATGACGCTATCGAAGACCAGGAGACAGCGCGAGTCATGTGCCAGACGGTTCCTCACCGCAGCAGTCATGACATCCTGGACGCCTGATTCCGCTTCCGGAAGGTCAAGGGGAAAAGCAATCGAGGCGAACAACCCCGGTACGGCAGCTGCGCACCCCCCGGGAATCCACCACACACTATCAAAATCTCCCCGGCACAGATGGGCTACTTCGACAGCGAACTCCGTCTGACATTGGGTTCGGGGGCGCGACGGCGTCCCCGTAATCGCGAGCCTCCGGCTCTCGAGGAGCCTGTCGCGGATGGACTCCAGCAGCCCGCGCTGAGTAGCGAAGGCGGCATTCGAAGCAAAAGGCATGTTCGTCAACAGACCGGCTGCGTTGGGGGGAGTCCCATTTGGGCTCTCGTGATCTGACTCGTTCATCACCCGGATTCGCCCTCCCCCAAAACTGCACACAGGGCCCCACCGAAACGCAGCCAGGAAATGCTCGCTCGCATACGGATGCTACTCTTCTTGCCTGTCCCACACGCATAAATTGTGTATAAACAGCGGGCAATATGCAATCACGAATTTGCAGGAAAGCGCCCGCCGGCCAGCATTCGAATCTCACAGCGTCTGTTTCTAGAGCTAGCTGCAGGCTATATATCGACAGATAGTCATGGAGCTACCAAAAAGGGCAACGCAGGATACGCCGAGCCCCCATTCGTCCGCGCCCCATGTTTGATGCGCTGTGACTTGGGCAGCCTTTACCGAATCGCTCGGGGCACGATTTCAAAGAGATGTTCCCTGTTTTGGGCTTCTATAATCCCGACAAAGAGTTATGAAAATGTGTATACGCGTTACCCATGAGAGCTGACGACGGGCACTAAGAGGTTGAGCTACAGTCACTTAGGAGGACAATAGGAATTTCGCTGAGGGTATTGCCAAAACTGACGAATAGTCGTAAAATGTGTCCATGGCCACTATGTCACCCAAACAGCGCGAGATGCAGGAGCGGGGAGTAGCACTTCTCGATGCTGCTCGGACCATACTTCTGCGTCGCGGATATCACGGATTGACGATGGCGCGCATCGCCCAGGCCGTTGACTGCGCGAAGGCCACGGTGTATCAGCATTTCCCCTGTAAAGAGGAAATCATCATCGCTCTGGCGTACCGGAGTATCTGGCTGCAGGGCGCTCTTGTCGAGCGGGCGGCCCGGTTCCAGGGACGTACCCGGGAAAGAATGCTCGCCATAGGCGAAGCGACGCAGTTATTTGCCCGTCTCCATCCGGATGATACCCGCATCTTCCAATTGATGAACGCTGAGGCGATCACCCAGAAGGCCTCCCAGGACTCGTTGTGGCGGATGAGGAGAGCGGCGCACCACACCGTAAGCATCATGAATGGCATAGTGAGAGATGCCATCGCTCAAGGCGACGTTGTTTTTGACGGCGGCCGGAGTATCGAGGAGTTCACATACCAGGTCTGGCTCCTCGGGGAGAGCAGCAAAGCCGCCATGTGGAGCTGGATGCCGTGCCAGGAACTCGGCATCGACAACCCCTTCAATGCGATGATGCGCAACGGCCAGATTATCGGCGATGCTTACGGATGGCGGCCCCTTTCCAGCGAATGGGACTATCATGAAACCTTGTTGCGCATCCGCCGGGAGGTCTTTCCCGCGGAATCGCGAAAGATCTACGGGGCGGATGCAAACGCATAACGTAGGGGAAAGGAGATTGTCTCGGACAAAGTTGTTCCGGTTTTCTAAGGCATTTTCATTATTGGAGCAGGAGTGGATCGGAGCTCAGCAAATATCACGATTAAGGAGTTACAAATCATGAAGAGGCAAGGATTCACATTGATCGAGCTGTTGGTGGTTATTGCCATCATCGGCATCCTGGCGGCGATTCTGCTGCCCGCGCTGGCCCGCGCGCGTGAAGCTGCCCGCCGTGCGAGCTGCGCAAACAACCTGAAGCAATTCGGGTTGGTGTTTAAAATGTACGCCAATGAATCCTAAGGAGAGAAATGGCCTACGGGCATGCATCAATGCGTAAATACTACGACGGGCATCATCACCATGCCGAACACCACGCAGCTGATGCCCGAATACCTGGCGGACCCCAATATCTTTGTTTGCCCCTCGAGTGCGATCATGACCCAAGATGATATGTATCGCATCGACAACAACGGCAATGAGGTTTCCGTGCTCATCGTGGACCCGGAGGGCAACGGCGTAGCCGCAGGCGAACAGCACTGGTGGGCCGGCGCAGGCTCGTACAATTACTGGGGCTGGGCATTCAATGATTCCGACATGAATTCGACCCACACCATTCAGCTTGGCACAATAGCTGCCGCATTGGGCATCGTAGGCTTCGATCCGGCTTTGATGGGACCGTTGCAGATTCTGGAAGTGTTCATGTGGGAAAAATCCGCGCCGACAATATTGCCCAATCTCACAAACCTAACCCAG